>JAHEZF010000232.1 GCA_023251215.1 Sphingobacteriales bacterium
TATCGGATCGGGACAAGTTTTGTAAAAGCTACCATACCCACTTCGCTGGCAGGAGGGCTGGGCTTCACTGTGGCTGGGCCTTGAAAAAACAGTGTAGCTTTGAATCAATTTTAAAAACGACTGCTATGACAATCAAAGAATCCAACGTAACAATCAATGTAAAAGACATTGACAAATCCATTTCATTTTACCAATCCATTGGTCTTACTTTAAAAGGCCGCTGGGGTAATCATTACGCACAACTGGCCGCTCCGGGAATTGTTATCGGACTTCATCCAACCGGTGACGCTAATCTCAAAGGAAACTCGGGCAATGTTTCCATTGGTTTTACTACCGATAATATTGAAGAAACAAAAACTTCTCTGCCGCAATTATCAATCCCTGTTACAGAAAGAAAGGAAGAAGGCGGACAGTTTCTGCACTTTAATGACCCCGATGGAACTGCTTTGTATTTTATCAAACCTAAATGGTAATGGATTTGCGTAAAAACTATTTGCCTCCGCATCAATATTTGAGATTCTTCCGGGTCTTGCAAATAGTCTGCAACAAAAAAACTAAAGTAACTAAATCTCCCCTTTAGGGGATGGGGGTATAAAATCTCCATTGATCATCACTTTATCAATTAAATTACTCCCAAACGAATAAGGCAAATAAGTGATCGCAGGAATATGTTTTGTGAAAATGAGATTCGCTTTTTTACCCACAGTAATACTTCCCGCTTCATTTTGTAATTCCATAGCATAAGCTCCATTGATGGTAGCAGCATTAATAGCTTCTTCGGGCAACATTTTCATTTGTACGCAACTCATAGCCACCACCAGGTTCATATTGCCTGATGGTGAAGAACCGGGATTAAAATCACTGGCTATTGCAATGGCACAACCGGCATCAATTAATTTTCTTGCTGGCGGAAAAGGCATTCGCAGAAAAAAAGCGGCGGTAGGTAAAAGAGTTCCTATTGTACCGGAGCCAGCGAGAGCTTTTATGGCAGCATCGTCCATCGTTTCGAGATGATCAACGCTTAAAGCTTCCAACTTTACTCCCGTTTCTACCCCGCCAGATAAGTTTAATTGATTGGCATGAATTTTTGGCTTCAATCCATAACTCATACCTGCTCTGCAAATCGTTTCTGTTTCTTCAGGAGAAAAGAAACCAGTTTCGCAAAACACATCAATATAATCTGCCAGTTTTTCTTTGGCAATTACCGGCAGCATTTCTTTTATGATCAAATCAATATATCCCCTGTGGTTTTCTTTATACTCCGGAGGATATGCATGTGCTCCAAGGAAAGTTGATTTGATTAAAAGGCTTGATTTTTCTTTCAACTTCTTTATTACACGCAGCATTTTCAATTCACTTTCAACTGATAAACCATAACCACTTTTTATTTCGATGGCGCCTGTTCCCTGGTTGCTTACTTCATCTAACCTTTTCCATGCAATATTAAAAAGTTCATCCTCACTCATTGCATCCAGTTTCTTTGCGGAGTTCAGAATACCACCGCCTTTAGCAGCAATTTCAGCATAACTCAATCCTTTTATTTTATCAACAAACTCTTCTTCCCGGCTGGAGGCATAGACAATATGAGTATGGCTGTCGCACCAGCAGGGCAAAACACTTGCTCCTTTCGTATCAATAATGGACGATAACCGGTGACTAACAGATTTTAATTCATCCATGTGACCATACCGTTCAATAACCCCGTCTTCAATTTCCAACCATGCATTTTCAATAACAGGTAACTCTGCCAGAGCTGTACCTCTCAGTAACTGATTTTTTTCCCGTGTATTCACGAGGAATTTAATATTCGTGAAGAGTTGGATAGCCATGAGATTGCAATGTTCGTTAAAATAATTAAACAGATAAGTTACCAGCGACCCGGTTCTTCATTCTTGCTCAGTCAATGGTTTCAATTGTTTTAAATAATCATATTGAAGGTCTTCATGCAGGGTTGCTATTATCGTATTTATCTTTTTCAACTGCGAATCATACATATTGCTGATGATCGTATTTCTTTTGAAGGGAATGCCTGATTTCTTCAATTTTGAACAGAAATAAATTCGCACTTCAATCTCAGTTTGTTTATTTCCACTGTACCGGCAATACCTGTTGATCACCCTTACGATTTTCCGCAATGTTTTTTTAGCATAATATAAGTGAGACAGGTTAATGGTTTCAAATAAATCATCTGTTTCTTTTTTGATACTATTAATATATCCCTGTTCATCATCTGCCTCGAATAAAAGATACGTCAATAATTCTTTATTTTCCTTTTTAAACCGTGCCAGGCGAAGACATAACTCAGTTAACTGTGCAGGTTTTAGATTTGTCAGCTCCTGTTTTATTTCATGAACTGCAGCGGATTTCATCAGCCTAATGTAACGCAAAATTATTGCTCATGCAGCTAACTATAGAACTTCATCAGTGCAAACGCCGGTTCTTCCATTGGTGTGCTGTCATCTCAAATTTTATTTCTCCTTTTCCATGTATCCCTGTTTCTTTCCACCCAGCTTTCCGGTAAAATCGTTCTGCTCTTGTGTTGGGGGCAGTGCCTAACCAGGCTGTTTCATTGGTTTTACTGAAATACCATTCAAGCATTTCATCATGCAGCCTTTTACCAATTCCTTTTCCTTCAAAATCAGGATGGACAAATAAAGCCCAGATATTATGTTCTTGCAGATCGGCAATGGCAAAACCAATAATTCGATTATCCAATTCACATACCCAACCCTTGCCTCGACGGGTGATAAAATCTTCACAGTCTTTATCTGTAACTAATGCAGGGCTGGACAAAGTATTTTCTTTTACCGAGTTCCTGACGATCTGAATATGTGGTATGTCGGCTGTTTGTGCCTGCCGGAAAATCATGGACTATAATATAAATTTATTGCAGCCTGGAATAAACAGCTGTGTCTTCAAACTTTCCCCGATAAAAGAAATCTTCTTTAAAGTAAGCTTCCCGGATAAAACCCGTTGCTTCGAGCACAGCAGCAGATGCAATATTAGCCGGGCTGATACGGGCCTCAATACTATGCAATCCCATACCAGAAAAACCATACTTAAGCACTTTCAGTATGGCCTCTTTCATTATACCTCTTCTCCAGAAATTGGGGTCAAGTACATAACCTAATTCTGCACGGTAATGTTCTTTTGACAACCGCCAGTAGCAGATGCTGCCAATCGCCTTACCGGATCCTTCTTTTAAGACAATGGCCCACAGAATACCGTCATTGTTGTCAATATCATTATTTATCCGGGTAATGAAATCTTTAGCTTCTTTGATAGTTGCCGCCGGTTCTTTACTCAGAAATTGCAAAACAGCAGCATCAGAACGGAGAAAAAATATTTCAGGAGCATCCTCCATCGTTACTCTCCGTAACAGAAGCCTCTCTGTTTTTAATTCAGGAAAAGGGGTAAAGCCGGGTTGTAACATGATTGATAAATAATCCGGGAAAATACAATTTTTTGAAAGGACGATCACGAAGAAGAAAATCACATCATCAGTTATTGCCCATAATTGGTGGGAAGCATAGCCATGATCTCTTTCTCCAGCTTTTCTTTGGAAAGCTCATCCTCAAATAGTTTGCGGTAACCTGTTGCATTATTAATAAAAAGACTGGCAGGAAGAGCTCCTGACCAACTACTATCCACTTTCGGACAGAAATAATCGG
>JAHEZF010000233.1 GCA_023251215.1 Sphingobacteriales bacterium
TGACTTGATATCAGTATATTTGATCGTTTTGGTAAGGCTAACCTTCAACCATGGTGTATATACCGCACCATACTTTAGATCATTGACGCCGATATTATTCCTGAAATTTGTTCCTTGTGGATCACCCTGTTTTACATCGAATAATCCAACCCTGTCACCAAGTTTAGCGCATTGGGTCAGAGCAGTTTGTTGAACTGCTGCAATATCGGCATCGTTAAGTGATGCTGCGTCAGGGAATAAAATGATCGTGGGCGCATCTTCTTTTTCCAGTTCAGCAATACCGTCTATAAAATCGTCTTTTGCAACTGTAGTTGATGAAACGCTTTCACCGATTGAAATAATATAACAATCGCCTCCACCATTAGCATAAAACATTTGAATCGCGTCATACATGAAGAAATTGTTGGAGACGGTCGCGGAAGTGAAATTATTACTGCTGTCGATATTTACTTCGGTGATATTCGGGGCCGGACCTTTGCCAAAATATAATTCATATTCAACTAACGATCCGATCCGTGTGGGTATTTTTAGAAGATCACCGGCCGTGAGTTCATCTGCTTTTTCTGTATAGCCAATAAATGCAGGTAAGGCAGTTTCTACTTGGGCCACAGACGGTGGCAGCTTGGAAATTTCTTCCACATACACACCGGGAGTTTTGTAAGTTGCCATTGTTTTAGATTTTTAGTTTAATAATTAAGGTTGATGGTGCAGTAATAATCTTTTTCTGTTTCAGTACGGCTCAGCATGGCGGTAATATCCGGATCGGGGTTCGGCGCCAGCGGGTCTTCATCATTGGATAAACTTTGTACGTTGACCTTGAACTTCCATGGTGTTTCCAGTAGCGGTATCGGTTTGGCAGACGTAAAAAAATCTTTATCTCCCGGGACCGCCGGTGTGGGATCAAATGAATAAAGCAGGCCAGCATCGGTAATGGCGGTGACACCATGACGGGGTGTATTATATTTCCAGTAAGCCATGCGGTTGGCAAACCGGATAGAATAGTTTAACCATTCCGGGACATCTGCATTCAGTTTATCCTTTACTTTTCCGTCAGTATCGAGCAGTGCGAAACCCGGGCCATTGGGCAAATGAGAAAATATCTCGATCACACCAAAAACATTATTATAAACAACTGTATCATCAATAAACACGTCAAACTCATCCGTATTTATTTTCACTTTATATCTTCCGGGAATCAATTCGGTCAATTTTACCTGCACAAGTTTGGTGTCATTATCACTGGTAAAAAGGTTTTCTTTTACCGGGATATTCAGATCATATTGATTATTGATAAGATTTAATCCTGATACGCTGATGTTGAACCGCTTGGCTGCAGTGCTGACGGTATAATTGGCGATTTTTGTTGATGGAACGATCATATCGGCACCCGAAACATATTGCTGGTTGCCCCTATCTTCCCAGAATGATGGAGCCGGTGGGTTATTGGTTTCATTGGTGCTCTTGATACATTCATACACGATGTTGCTCCCATCTGCTGTAAAATCGCCGGGCACATAATTTGTGGGACCAGCAACCGGTTCAATTTTTTTTGTCAGGCATAATCCGCCATCCAGGTCATTCTGATGAAGATTGGTGAAATAGTATCGCTTGCCTTCTCTTAATTTGTCAACATCTATATTCGTAACTATATTAAACCGGGTTCTGTTCGGTTGCAGGTAAAAAAGAAATTTATCCGTCGGGTTCATCCCGGTAAAAGGCTTGCTTTCATCTGCTCCTTCGGTTATCACTTTCACCAATACTACCAGTTTATTACCAACCAGCTTGCACATCATTTGCCTGTTCCGCATCAACTGGCGGGTTTCTTTAGAAGGGACCACATCAAAATCCAGGCATTGCAGATTGCTGTAATAATCATGCAGCAATTCCGTCATAAATAGTATTTTATATTTTGTTGTCATTCTGTTACCGGTTGTTTGACCTGTTCATTCAGTTGGATCTCTTTAATAAACCCGCTTTCGCTTACCATCAGATCTTCGTCAAGCGTTATTTGGCGGATCTTATACATGACTGAAGGCAGATATTTTCCACCCAGCGTGCTCCACAAGTGATTGATCTGTTCAAAATTTAAAGAATGCAGTTCCACGATCAGCTTAAGTATCCGGCTATCCAGCGAGGGGTGCGTTATGGGTGTAAACACATTCTGAAACTGGAAAAACTGAAGTATATGACTGAGCCAGGAAAGTGATTGCCCGTAATTATTCCGGTTCACAGAAACCAGCATGTATAAATTAAGAAACAGCGGGGGGTTTTTATACCGGGTGCTGACAATTGATTTTACATAATTTTCCTGTTGCTTGGATACCCGGTCTTCTTCCACATTGACCAGTGATAAAACAGCCCTGTTTGCGATCGGATCTGAACCGGTCAGTGTATCGGTATCATATGCTCTTGCTGCATTACCAAGAACAATTCTGTCACCATCTGAAGATGCACCAAGCCTCTGAGTAAAATATTTATTTAACTCATCCGCAAGAAACTGCAATGATTCCTTTAACATGATAATGCGTTTAGATCAGTAAGAGATCATACACCACCAAATCAGACCTTAGCTTGTTACAGGAAATGTTTAGAGAGGATACAAGAGGAATTCAATAAAACAAATATACTTATTCAACAAAAAAAAACAATTTCCTTTTGCTGAAATGAAAAAAAACTTATCCCCAAGTAAAAATACTTTTCAATATCAGTAATTTTACTAAGTCAAATAAAAAAAACAATCAACAGTTTGTATTCGTTTTTTATTACAAGAGATTTACAACAGCGCTGCCTGCATTACGCCCAGTATGCCCGCAACAATTACAATTAATTGTAAGTCGGAAATAAGTCAGGATAAAATCTCTCGCTTTTGGCTAGCAGGCTTAGGGGCTATGATGAGTTCCGCAATTGCGGGGATACTTCTTGATTTATAAAAGAAAATTTTTACATCAAACAATCCTATTCTTTATCGCCGTCGCCACAGCTTATCCGCACAGGGAAGCGAATTTCGTCATGAATGTACATACCCGTTGGGAAGATAAAAATTCAGATGAAAGCCGTATGGCATGGGCACGGAAATTTTTTGATACGATGACTCCATTTGCCAACGGCGGAGTATATGCCAACTTCATCAGTGAAGGAGAAGAAAGGGTGTCATCTGCTTTTGGTAAAAATTATGAACGATTGGCAAAACTCAAAAAGAAATATGATCCGGACAACTTCTTCCGGATGAACCAGAATATAGTGCCCGCTTAATAGCTGTTTTTTCCTTAACAACATCTCCTGAAGAGCAGTTGTATAAATATCACCGCAAAACAATAACTTAGTTGGATGCAAAATTTTCATAAAATAACCGGGGCCGAATCTAATCATATAATAAATGAGGTAAAAAGCACATTTGACAAAATAACTGAATATAGCCAAAGTGCTCAATTGGATTCTTTCTTAAGTTGCTATGATAACTCTCCAACTTTTTTACACTTTAGCAGCGACGGCAAAATGAGAGATTATGAAGAGTTCAAAAAAATCTGCACAGAATACTATACCTCGCTTAAAGAACAAAAGGTTATTACAATCCAGGAAAAATTCCACGTACTTGATACAAACCTTGTCATTCTAGGCTGGACAGGGAATATCATAGCTCAGTTCAAGAATGGAGATACAATGAAAAT
>JAHEZF010000234.1 GCA_023251215.1 Sphingobacteriales bacterium
GGAAAGCTTTCTGTGGCAACTTTTCCGGCTGTATTACTTGCTCTTGACCTGTTTGTTGAAAAACGTCCCTTCGTCCGTTCTGTCATTGATAAGCTGCCTTTTTTACTAATCGGGATTTGTTTTGCATTGGCAGTAGCATCGGCTCAACCCTCATCGGGCAATACACCTGATCCTTTTATTTATTTAGCATCCTTTGGTCAGAGCCTTTGGTTACTCACGGGGTTTGGCAGTTATGTTATCTATAGAGTTCCTCCGGAGCCAGCCGGAACCGGACTTGAAATTGTTGCATCTGTCGGTTTAATAGCAGTATTTCTATTACCATTGTTGTTGCGTCGTCGTTTGCCTGTCCTGGTGGTGCTCATTTACTGGGCTTTGTTTACTTATTTGCCTTCACAGGTTCTTTCTTTTGTTCACCCGGTTACTGATCGTTATTTATTTATGCCTTCGGTGGCAATGGTCATTTTAATTGCATGGGGAGTTATCAGTTTGGGAAAAAGGTTTGGACGCCCAGGTGTGATAGGTTTATCATTGGCACTGCTGATTATCGCAGTTTTGTGGGGTCGAGCCAGCATCAATTATCTGAGTGAATGGCAAGATCCGAGGTCAGTTTGGTTTGCATCAGCCAAAAAATCAAATGATGCAGATGTTTATTACAGCGTTGGGGCAAATTACCTGACATTATCCAGCCAGTTTGGCGCTACTCCAAGAGGTGGGCCTATATCTGAAGATAAAAGAGAACGTCTTGCTTCTGCAGTTTGGAAAGGGGATTCCCGCCTGGAGAAACTACTTTCAGAATGGAAGGGAGGCCAGCATGCCGGACCTGTTGAAAAAGAATTTCAAAGCCATCTTTGGAAACTTTCTGAAGATGCATTTAACCAGGCCCTCCAAACCAAAGGGACCCGTTCTCTGCCACATCTCTATTTTCGTTTAGGTGTGCTTCTGTTAGATCGTGGTGATCTTGAGGGAGCAAAGAAAGAGTTTCTGGCAGCAATAGATGAGACTTCAAGATTCACTGTTACTGATGTAGGCCATGAATTAACCGTAGTGAGTTACAGCAATCTTGGCCTTGTGGCGATGAAACAAAACAATTTTCGGGAAGCATTACACTGGTACCAGTTGGGTGAAGAAGCGCAAACCCGGTTTGGGGGAAACTGGGTTCCTGATTTAACAAACCAAAGGAAGCGGATGCAAGCCACCGTAGGCATGTTATCTGGAAGCAAAGAAAATACCGAAAAAACTAATGACCCCGATATTGCTTATAACCTGGGCTTGCATTACCTGAACATAGCCGACAGGCTCAGCGCTGCAGCAAGAGGAACATCACTTGTCATTGAAGATGCCAAACAACTTGCCAATGAAGTTTGGAAAGATAACTCCCAACTTTCATTACTGCTTGCCGAATGGGCAGCAGGACAACGAGGTGGCCCAGTAGAGAAAACATTTCAGGAGCATCTCAAAACACTCGCCTGGGATGCTTTTGAACGTTCATTACAAGCAAAAGGTGACCGTATTATGCCAGGACTTTACTTTCGCAGAGGTATGATATTGGGTCAACGAGGTAACCTGCAGGGGGCAAAGAAAGAATTTATTGCTGCTCTGGATGAAGCTTCACATGCTACGGATATAAAAGCCCAACAGGAAATAATTGTAGATAGTCATGATGCACTGGGTGTGCTGGCCCAAACAGCCGGCGATTACAAGGAAGCATTGCGCTGGTTTAAATTAGCCGAGGAAGAACAAATACGATTCGGCGGCAACTGGGTTCCGGATATTTCATCTAAAAGACAAAGGATGGAGACAATAATCAGTTCAAAGCCTGCCAAATAATTTTTCTGGCTAAACAAAATTTTTTGTGTTATTGAATACCTAATGATTTTGCATATTCATCAGGTATTTTTATACCTGCCTGTTTTGCAACAAAAGCATCCCGCTTTGCCGCTTCAATATTTTTTAATGCACTGTAAGTATAAGACCGGTTCAAATAAAAAAGAGGGTCTGGATTCATTTCTATCGCTTTATTAATTGGAGCAAGCGACTCAGTATATTTTTTTAATTTCTGGTAACAAACTCCTATGGTATTATAAACATCAGCAGCATCAGGTTCGTATTGCAGAAATTTTTCCCAATCCTTTATAGCTTTTTCATTGCTATCTAATTTCATATAAGTAAGTGCCCGGTTGCTGTATGTGGGTTTGTAATCAGGCTTTATTAATATCGCCTGGTTTGAATATTTCAGAGCAGAATCATATTGACCCTGCATGGCGAACTCAGCTCCCATATTATCAAGGGCAGGATAATAATCAGGCTTTAAAGAAAGTGCTTTTTTATAGTCGGCAAAAGCAAGACCGGGTTTATTCAAGCTGAAATACACATTTCCACGGTTGGCATAAGCTTCATGATCAATAACATTCAATTTGATGGCCATATTATAGCATTCAATTGCACGGTCATAATTTTTTTCATTTCGCAACAGCGCCCCCCTGTTGGCGTAAGCTTTGGAGCTGGGTTGAGTTTTAATGGCATGATCCCATAGAGTGGCTCCATCGTGCCAGACAGCAGCTTGATTCCACGTTACGATGGAAAAAATCAATGCGACAGGAAAAATAATGAACCGGGCTTTAGCAATGTCTGCTTTGGAATACCGGTTAATGAACCATCCAATTATATAGAACAAACCTATGTAAGGAATATACGTATAGCGTTCTGCAATAACAGCGCTTCCAACGGGTAAAAATTGTAATACCAGTAAGAGGTTGACAATATAAAACAAAATGCCAAATGCAATAACACGGTCTTTTTTAAATGAGTAAAATGCAACTATGCTCAACACAATAAAAAATATGGGCGAGAGATAATAGGTTACCGGCAGGCTTGTGTTGATTGCAGGATAGGGATAGAAAGGAGCAAGATTAAATGGTATGATCATTTTAACTATGTACATCATGATGCCATAAAATCCAAAAAGGATTTTTGTCATAACACTAAAAGTTTCCTGACCAGTGGCGCCTGCTGCTTTCTGACCAAGAATGGTAACTATACCGCCGATCAATGCAAGAATGAGAAAAGGAGTTTTCTCTATGAAAAATTTTAACGTCAGCTTTCTCTTTCTTAAGAGATCAATGCAAAACAATGCAAGCGGAAAAATTACTGCCGCCGGTTTTGATAATAATGAAAGCAGGAGAAAAAGAATCGTTAGCAAATATTGTTTCCGCGAACCTGTATCAGCATATTTTGTGTAAGAAATCAATCCTGCAAGAAAAAACAATCCGTATAAGACATCCTTTCTTTCGGAAACCCAGGCCACAGACTCTACATGAACAGGATGTATCCCGAATAACACAGCTGTTGTAAAGGCAATGATCGTGTTATTCTTACTGAGCAACATAGCCAGCCGGAATACAAGAAAACTATTTATTAAATGGAAAATAAGATTGAACAAATGATAGGACCATGCATCTAAGCCTGAAACTTGATAATTAATGCCAAGACTTAACATGGTTAAAGGATGATAATTTCCCTGTACAGTTGTAGAAAGTAATTCTTTAAGATGAGAGAGATCATTCAACAGGTAGTTATTCGTTACATAATCTCCGTCATCTAATGTTACAAAGCCTGCATTTAAAACAGGAATATACGCAAGGAAAGTAATGATCAGGATCGAAGG
>JAHEZF010000235.1 GCA_023251215.1 Sphingobacteriales bacterium
TATCAGGGGATATCATACAGTAAAATATATGAATACAAGTAATACTAAAGATCCTGCTAATGGAAAGAGACTTGTAGGCAGTGATGGAAATTATATTTCTTCCACTGCAATAGATATCATTGGAGATCCTAATGCAAAATACAAGCTTTCAGGCATCAGCACTTTGAGTTATAAAAATCTTTCATTCCGTATGCAATGGGATTTTGTTCAGGGTGGTGATTTGTTGGCTTATACACCCGGTACTCTGATAGGAAGAGGATTGACCAAGGATACTGATTTTGACAGATTATTGCCATGGGTTTTACCGGGAGTAAAAGCTGATGGCACATCTAATGATAAACAAATAAGTTCCAGTGAAGCTTTTTTTAATAATTTCAGTGGATTTTTTGGCATGTCTGACCTCATCACTTATGATGCTACCGTTGTCAGGTTGCGTGAAGCTTCTTTGTCGTACAGTTTACCTTCATCACTAATTAAAAAGACTCCATTTGGAGAAGTATCAATAGTTCTTTCCGGTCAAAACTTGTGGTATTATGCTCCCAACTTTCCCAAGTATTGCAATTTTGATCCGGAAACATCAAGCCTTGGAGTAAGCAATGTTCGTGGATTAGAATACCTCACCGGTCCTACTTCACGTCGTTTTGGCGGCAGTGTAAGAGTCACTTTCTAAACTTTAAAAAATTAAATTATGAAATTCAAAAAAATAATATTTGCTGTACTGTTTATCCCGGCATTTCTGTCCTGTAATAAAAAGTTCGACAACCTGCTTAATGATCCTAATGGAGTTCCACCCAGCGCCGCTAATGCCGACCTTTTATTAAACAATGTACAATTAAGTTTTGCCAGTTTTTTTGATCAGGCTTCAGATTTCGGCATGCAATTGACAAGGATGATTCATTTTTATGGCCCAAAATATGACAATGGATGGACTCCGCAGAGTTATGATGGTATTTGGTCCACAGCCTATACTTCAGTTATTAAAAATGCAGATGCAGTAATACCTATTGCTGATGCTCAAAAAAAATATGTGCATGAAGGCATGGCAAAAATTATGAAAGCATATACAGTAATGACACTTGTTGATATGTTTGGAAATGTTCCAATGAGTGAAGCGAACCTTGGTATTGACAATACTAACCCAAAAGACGATGGTGGAGCAAGCGTATATGCTGCTGCTATTGCTTTATTGGATGGTGCCATTTCAGATCTTTCAAAAACTCCAGCATCATATCCGGGTAGTCAGGATTTGCTCTATGGCGCCAGTAGTTCTTCAGGCAAAGCTAAATGGATTACCCTGGCAAAAACATTAAAGCTGAGAGCTTATTTGCAGACAAGGCTGGTGGATAATACTGCTGCCTCAAAAATTACTACTTTATTAACCGAGAATGATTTGATTAATTCACAGGCAAACGATTTTGAATTCAAGTACTCCACGAAGCAGGCTAATCCGAACAGCCGACATCCACGTTATAATGGAAATTATACTACAACAGGAAGCGCCGGTGATTATATGGCTCATTATTATATGTGGTGTCTGACACAGGAGAAAGGCAGCTTCAATAACAATGTGGCAACCGATAACAGCGACCCCCGTACCCGTTATTATTTTTATCGCCAGCGCACAAACAATGGCGAATTAACTCAGGTAACTTCCTCTTGTTCGGGGTCAGCCCCTCCTGCCTGGTATCCGTCCGGAATGACTTGGTGTAATCTTCCAGCTGGTTTTTGGGGACGTGACCATGGTAATGGTACGGGTATTCCACCAGATGGTCCTCTTCGCACTACTGTCGGCATTTATCCTTTTGGCGGAGACTTTGATGCTAACCAGGGCACAAGCGTAAGCCTGAACAGAGGCGGACAAGGCGCAGGCATTCAACCCATCTGGTTGTCTGTTTTCACAGATTTTTTAAGAGCTGAAGCAGCTTTGACATTGGGAACTACCGGCGATCCGAGAGCCTTACTACAAAGTGGGATCCGTAAGTCTTTTACAAAAGTGTTTGGATTCCCTGCTACCATTACTGTTACTGTATCTTCCACTTATGTCCCAAGTCAAACAAGGCAGGATAACTATGTAAATAATGTTGTATCACTTTATGATAATGCTTCCACAACTGCCGGTAAGTTAGATGTGATAGCGAAAGAATGCTATATCGCTTTATGGGGAAATGGAGTGGATGCTTACAACATGTATCGCAGAACCGGCAAGCCCGGCAATATGCAATATATGGTACAAGTACAGGATCCCGGACCTTTTATTCGTTCGCACTATTATCCTGCTGTTCATGTGGAACGCAATCAAAATGCAACGCAAAAGAGCAGTGTGGCAGTGCAGGTTTTCTGGGATAATAATCCTGCTGGTTTTATAAAATAAAAAAATAAAAATGTAAAAACATGAAAAAACTACAATCATACCTCTTAGCAGTTTTTGCAGTCCTGATAATTTTTTCCTGTAAGAAGAAAGAAGTAGTTTCTGATAACAAAAACCTGGGTATAGGCTCTTATCTTACTTTGGTAAAAGTTACCAATCTCAAGATTAATTATGCCGATCTCAACAATACGTCAGTAAGTATTACTGTGAAAGAATACGGTTCGGCGGTGGAGAAGGTAAAAATATATGTAACAAAGGGGCAAACGAATCTTGACAAGACCACCTGGAAATATATTAAAGAAGTTCCCTACAACGGTGAAACTGCCCTGGTAGTGAAAGCTACCGAAATGGCTGCCGGACTCGGTATTCCTGCTACTGGGCTTGAGACAGGTGAAACATATACTCTCTATAACCAGATTATAACCAAGGATGGCAGAACCATTGATGTCACCAATGAAGCTTCTTCCGCCCTTTCCATTAATAGCAATTATAATGGAGCAATGGTTTGGCAAGCTGTTGTCACCTGTCCCTTTGTTGGACCTGTAGGGGGTAATTATAGAGTAATTCGTGATGATTGGCAGGATTGGAATCCTGGTGATATTGTACAGGTCTTGGATGGTCCGGGAGCAAACCAGATAAATTTGAGGTTTGTATGGCCTAATGCTGCTTATGGTTCAGTAGTTAATCCCTTAATTGTTAATATTGATCCTACAGACGGCACTGCTACTGTTCCTAAAACAAACTTTGGTGATTATGGTGGCGGATATAACATGACTGCACAGGGAAGTGGTACCAATAGTGCTGCGGGTTATGTATTTTCATGCACAGGCAGTGTTACCTTAACTATGAATCTCAGAGCTGATGGTCCCGGTGGCAATGGAGCAAACTTTGGAGCCAATAAATTAATATTGAAAAAACTGTAACTGTTCTTTTTAAAAATCTATCTGCAAAAGTGTTACTGTATTTATCAGGTTGGAATTGAAATTTTTCAATGTGGATCACGAACATCGTGTAATGATTTAAACCGATAACCATTAGTTGTTTCGAAAGAGTGGATCTAATTTTTTGGTTTTAAAATCTTACTGTTGCTGAAAGTAGCATGGTAATATAAACCGGCAATCTGCAACTGATCCCTAAATCAGAAAGGCTTCATTTTGCTTATATTAAACAGGAATTGTCTTTGCCACTGAAGAAAGTGATGAATAATTATATATTGAAAGAAAAACGATTGTTATTTTCAGCAAAATCATTTTACACTCTTCTTGAAATTATTACGCCTATGTAAGCCATT
>JAHEZF010000236.1 GCA_023251215.1 Sphingobacteriales bacterium
TCATAAATTTATAAAAAAACAATTATTGATAAAAACCACAACTTAAAACAGATAACGATGGCAACTAAAGAAACATTTAAAAGGGATAAACCCCACGTTAACGTTGGAACCATTGGCCATATTGACCACGGTAAAACCACTTTGACTGCTGCTATTACTACTATTCTTTCCAAGAGGGGAATGGCAACAGCAAAAAAATACGAAGAAATTGATGCTGCTCCTGAAGAGAAGGAACGTGGCATCACTATTAACACGGCTCACGTTGAGTACTCAACAACCAAGCGTCACTATGCTCACGTTGATTGTCCCGGCCACGCAGACTATGTGAAGAACATGATTACCGGGGCTGCCCAGATGGACGGCGCCATTCTGGTTGTGGCTGCTACAGACGGTCCTATGCCGCAAACAAAAGAGCACATATTGCTGGCCCGCCAGGTAGGCGTACCTAAAATAGTTGTGTTCATGAATAAAGTTGACCTGGTTGATGACCCTGAACTACTTGACCTGGTTGAAATGGAAATTAGAGACTTGCTGACCTTCTATGGTTTTGATGGTATGAATACACCCATCATTAAAGGGTGTGCTACAGGTGCGTTGGCAGGTGAAGATAAATGGGTGAAAGGAGTAGATGAACTGATGGATGCTGTTGACAGCTATATTCCGTTGCCACCCCGTCCCGTTGACCAACCCTTCCTGATGTCTGTGGAAGACGTATTTTCTATTACCGGTCGCGGTACAGTTGGCACCGGCCGTATTGAAAGGGGGAAAATAAAAACGGGTGAAGCAGTTGAAATTGTTGGGTTAATTGAAAAGCCTCTTGCATCTGTGGTAACCGGAGTAGAAATGTTCCGCAAAATACTTGATGAAGGTGAAGCAGGTGATAATGCTGGCCTATTGCTGCGTGGTATTGAAAAGAAAGATATTCGTCGTGGAATGGTTATTTGTAAACCCGGTTCGATTACTCCGCATACCGAATTTAAATGTGAAGTATATGTACTGAGTAAAGAAGAAGGTGGACGTCATACTCCGTTCTTTAATAAATATCGTCCCCAGTTTTATTTCCGTACAACTGATGTAACAGGTGAAGTAGAATTGGCTGCAGGAACAGAGATGGTAATGCCCGGCGATAATACATCACTTACAGTAAAACTTATTCAGCCGATTGCGATGGAGAAGGGTTTGAAATTTGCAATCCGTGAAGGTGGCCGCACAGTTGGTGCCGGACAGGTTACTGAGATATTGAAATAAGAAACCCCTAAATCCCCTTGCCAAAGGCATCCCTTTGGGAAAAAGGGACTTTGGAAAGGTTCATAAATTTGCAAAGTACTTAGGCGGTATAACCTAAGTACTTTGTTCTTAAAGACGAAGTTCTTTTATAGGCCTCCAGAGAGGTTTGGAGGGTGTCTATACGGGCATAGTTCAATGGTAGAATAGCGGTCTCCAAAACCGTTGATCTGGGTTCAAATCCTAGTGCCCGTGCTAATTGATAATTTATGAATAAGATTGCTACATATTTTCGGGAGTCGTACAAAGAATTAACTGAAAAAGTAAGCTGGCCTACTTGGTCACAGCTTCAGCAGTCAACCATGATTGTACTGGCTGCCACACTTGTTATTACATTTTTAGTGCTTGCTATGGACTTTGTTGCCGGTAAGTCACTCAGATTTATTTACGACAGATTGTTTTAAACAATGGAAACGACAACTACAAATACAGAAAATACCCAGCAGGAGGATACCAAATGGTTCGTACTGCGGGTAATCAGCGGTAAGGAAAAAAAGGTAAAAGAATACCTTGACAAAGAAGTTTCCCGTGGCGGATGGAAACAGGTAAAACAGGTCTTTCTACCAGTGGAAAAAGTGTACAAGGTTCAGAATGGGAAAAAAGTAATGCGTGAACGCAATTATTACCCGGGGTATGTAATGGTTGAAATTACTGATGGTAAACTTTCTGATGATCTCCGCGATACTATAAAGAATACTACCAACGTCATTCATTTCCTTGGGAAAGAAAACCCTATTGCTCTTCGCAAGGCTGAAGTGAATAAGATGCTGGGCAAAATGGATGAAATGGCCGAAGCCGGAGGTGCAAGCATGAGTGAACCATTTATTGTTGGTGAAACGATTAAGATCATTGAAGGACCGTTCAACGACTTTAATGGGGTGATTGAAGAAGTGAATGATGAGAAGAAAAAGCTAAAAGTGACTGTAAAAATATTTGGACGCTCTACACCCGTGGAACTGAATTATATGCAGGTGGAGAAGATCAATTGATCTCATTCATGCAGGCATAAGAGTAATCATTTATTATTAATGGAACCATTAGTTATTATTCACTTTTCAGAATTTTAAAGAGACTTCATTACATTTTTATTTTAACAGCTATGCTCAACCAACTTTAAAGGTGACAAAGTAATAATTATTTGCTGCAGCAATCAACTTCAGGTTGATATGATATGATTGTACGAAATCATGAAAGGCTTTAAATTCATGTGTGGGTACTGCAAATTCATCAAAAAAAACAATATCATCTTTTTTCAAAAATGGTGCAATAGTGGTAAGAGCATAAAGTGTTGCAGAGTATAAATCAGCGTCCATCATTATTACATTTCTACTGCTATTATTTAGTTCCAACAAAAAATTTGGAAGGGTTTGCTGAAATAAACCCTGGTAAAATTTGCCTCTTGAATCAATGATTTCCGGAGGTTTATTATTTGTATTGAATACACCTTTCTTATATGATCCAAAGTCTTCCGGCAAACCGGTAAATGTATCAAAACCATAAAACCGGCTTCCCGGATTTGTATTTTGCTGTAAAAACCATCTGAAAGAATGGCCTTCGGCAACCCCAAATTCAATATAGTTAATATCCGTAGTTACCAGATCTTCTTTTTCCAGTACCCATTTGTACAGATCGTATCTTTTTTTGTAATTCCATTTTGAAGGGAAATCGTTATAAGCAATCTTCCTGTTCTTATTTGCCCAGGCTGAAAATTTTGTCAGGTAATAGAGATTAGAGTAAAATCGGGCAAAAAGGTTAAAGAATTTATGCAACCGTAGCCATGTGAAAGCTACTTTGAAATATCGTATAAGAAAGAGTTTCATGTCGGGTCTTTTTTACAAAACAGTTAGATATGGTTGCTTGCCTTATTAGATTGGATATACGATCGGGCAAAAATAACAGTCATTGCCCCCAGCTAAAATATTTTCTTGAAATCTTCATAAATTAATTCATGCAGCTTATCTTTGCCGCCCCAATAAGTTCTTTACTATCCGCCGAAGTCTTAACAACGGCGGATCGAATAACTTGGGAGACCGAGTATCCGCCCCGGGCGAAGAAAGGTCGTTTGAACCAATAAATCGTAAATAATGGCAAAAGAAGTATCTGGCTTTGTAAAGCTACAATGCAAGGGTGGCCAGGCCAACCCTGCTCCTCCAATCGGCCCTGCCTTGGGTTCCAAGGGTATCAATATCATGGAATTTTGCAAACAGTTCAATGCAAGAACCCAGGACAGAATGGGTAAAGTATTACCCGTATTAATCACTGTTTATTCTGACAAAAGTTTTGATTTCATTATTAAAACTCCACCTGCTGCCGTTCAGTTGTTGGAAGCTGCAAAAATTCAAAAAGGTTCCAAAGAGAGCAACCGTGATAAAG
>JAHEZF010000237.1 GCA_023251215.1 Sphingobacteriales bacterium
CCTAATACTTTATTGTTGTTATTCTTAAGTTTATTCCAGTACAAATACACAACCGGTCCTGCCATGATATGAAGTCTTTCAAAAAACCTCTTTTGAAAAAGCAGGTCTGTTTCCATGTGCTGGTATCTGGCACGGTAAAAACTGATGGGGTTGGTCTTATCTATTTTAGTATTATTTCCCAGCCCGAAAAAATTATTGATCCCTGGAATCATCAGTTCACTTTTGATGACGAGATCGGTATTGTGGAAGATATGATTGAATTCCCCTGAATACCGGAACTGTAGACTGCCCCGGGTTGGCGCATATAATACTGCAGCTTTTTGGTTGGTAGCATACGGCTCATTCCTGAAGCCAAATGTTTTCTTAGAGAAACCTGTTCCAACTAACATTCCATCATCATTGTTAACGGCAAAGCCGAAGCTGGGAAAATTGAGGCGGTCATATTTAAAACCAAGGATAATATAGTAATTGACAAAAGGCTCTTTAGAGAAAAAATTCCTGGAATGGCTCTGGCTTTTAATATAATTGCCTTCCGCTTTCAGGTCGTATAGGAAATTCCTTACATGACCTCTGATATTGAATGTATCATTTCCTTTACCGCCGATCACTCTTATTTTGATCCGTGAAGAAGCACTATCGTCTATATCAAAGAGGTCATCATCGTTAAGGCCATATAACCGGATCTCTTTAGTTTCCCTGTAATTGAATGTCCTGTTATACATTCTAAAACTGGTATCATTATTATTCTTCCGTCGATAGACCTGAACATTCAATCCTTCGGGAACACTGGTAACTTTGAAATATTCTTTTTCATTACTTCCAATTATATTGATACGTTTTGAGATAAAGTGGTAATAGGTCATGCCTGCTTTTTCCAGTAAATTCCGGCGGCTGATCAGTTTTTTCGTCAATACATCTCCGTCAATTGCATATATCTCGGGAGGCATTTTTTTAATAGCCCTGCTGATTACAGAATCACTCAGATTTTCCTGTACCTCTTTTATGGTGGCTTTCCATTTATTGGCATCAAGTTCTGTAAGAAAGATACGGTCGAAATCTTTCGCTACTTCATTCAGCTCATTCACACCCGGAATATCATAACGGAACCCTTTTAAAAACGGAAGCGCCTTCATAATAAACACTTTCATCAGGAAACCATCCGAATAAAAAAAAGCCTGGTCCCTGTCCCTGGGTATGGGGTAATATATTTTTCCTTTACCGGTATCTCCTTTAATCCATTTCCATTGGTCAAAATGCCTGTCAAAATCGGCAACCAGCATATCCAACAGCCTTGCACGAAGAATGGAGGGTTGATCTGCCCGGTGATCACTTTCTGTGAGCAGGTCATTAAAAGTTTTGGTCGTGTTTTCAACTTTTTCACCATATTTTGTCGGTTCACTTTCTTCTAAAAAACAAACAGTATTTTTAAAAATGTTTTTATAAGGCTCCAAAGCCGGATCATCGGGTACAAAAAAGAGTTCAGGTTTGGGTACAGTAAGGTTAAGCGCCTCAGCGAGCACCGGTATTGGCAAACATGAGTATGGATGTGAACTTGAAATAAGATCCTTTAGTATGGCCTCTGCAATTGCAGGACGGAAAACTTCAGGTATAGCTTTAGCAGGAGCTTTGTCCACGGTTCGTAACACCCATTTTTTCCCTTTTGAATCCTCCAGCTTTAGCGAACTGGTTTGTTTTCCTCCTCCCAGGCGTTTAATAGTAAGTCCGCCTTTTTCTTCTCCCAGGTGAAAAACTTTCATATTCACAGGTGTTGCCCATTCCTTTCGATAATTGGTTCCCAAGATAAATTTTTTCAGGGAAGAACTGGTTATATACTTATCGCTGGCCGATGTAGTAATGCTGTCTTTAAATTTAACAATAGCAGAGTTTTCCACCTTCCTGTTTAATGAATCTGTTTTCGCTGCTTCTATTGTTGTGAAATTCAGAATATCCTTTGAATAAGCATTGCGGACAACAGAACCGTTGACAGTATAAAAAATAACTTTGACATTTTTATTTTTTGAGACTTCCAGTACAACAAATCCCGTGGTATCTGCACCGTACAAAGCCTTCTTGTTTTTTGAAACCCGGTTGGTCTTACTGCCGGACCCGCTGACAATATAATTAAAGCTGCTGTCTTTTATCAACTGGAGACTATGATCATGCCCCGCGGTAAAAATAATAGGGCCTTTATTTTTTGCCTTTTCCTGCACATGGTCGATCATGTTGACATAATTCGGGTGTTTAAGATCCTGCGGGGTTCCGAATATTCCCCGTACAATAGGATAAACAGAGCCAATGACAGGAAGAGGGATATAAAGGCTGGGTAATAAATCGGTGAAAGGAAATATATGTTGCGTGATGGTATAATAACCCCCGTGAGGGCTGATGCTTTTAAACGTATGGTTGCAGGCGAGGATAATAAGTTTCTTTGCATTCTTGTTGAAAATTTCTTCCAGTTGCGTCGTTACTTCATCCTGCGTCTTGTAATCACAATCCGATTCAATGCCCGGTTTGTCATAAGGATGCAGCCACCACTGGCTGTCAAAGACGACAAGTGTGACATCAGGGCCTAATGAAACTTCTTCCGGGCCGGGGCAGCCTCCTTTCGGAAAGAATTCTACATTCCTTTTATTCAGGCCATCAACATATTCCTGTTCCCTGATAATTGCATCAGCGCCATAACGTCGTCCGTCTTCCCAGTCATGGTTACCCGGTATCATATAGATCTTTGCCGGGGTATTATAAGCTATTGATAATTGCGAATCCAGAACAGCTCTTAACTCATTGTATTTTGGATCTTCATAATCGGGTAATCAGTTCCTGTATAAATTATCACCGAGGTAAATAATAGTTGTCCTTGCATCCAAAGGAATGGTCTTTTTGATGGCTGCTGCTACAGGATGAATACCCTTTGTCAGTTCACCAGCATCTCCTGCCAGAACGATCCGGTATGCAACAGAATCCTGTGAGAACAATAAGAAAGTATGAAAGAAAAAGAGCAAAAAGAAAAAGAAAATTTTCATACAGACTGGTTAATATTATATTGTCTTAAAAATAATTATTGTTTATTGTATAGATAACCGGTTTTTTTAATCAGGCAGGAGAATAAATAACTTATTGGGAAGCCCTTGTTATAAAAACTATCTGCTAATAATGAATATAATTAACACTGTTTATTATAACTGTTTCTCACAGGCCGTTTACAAATTTAGACGTATTATCTGAAGAATAGCACATAAATTGATCAAAGATTTTCTGATATTTTCTTTTGTGCATGTTTATCTTCTTCCAGGTTAATGCCAACCCGTAAGGCTTTTAAACTACTTACTCCCTGCAATTCTTCCAGATCAAACTCCTGCACGCCTGATTTTAATAATCCTTCATGCTGAAGAGACTCAAAAAATTTAATGTATTCACCGGCTTCATCAGGCTGCGTATAAACAACGGCCAGCATACCGGGTTGAGTAAGCCTTTCGCCAGTGTCTTTGATATGTACTTTATCAATTCGCTTTTTAATGATCTCGTATCTTATATTATATGCGCCATCTACATCAAATTTGCGTTCGGCTGCACGAAAACTGATTGAAATAGGTTGGCTATGTGCCAATATTAGCTGGGTAGTCTGAAGCGGGACCGGGGATTTTTGCTCCA
>JAHEZF010000036.1 GCA_023251215.1 Sphingobacteriales bacterium
TTGTGTAAAGATTTTTTAATTAATCACCCACACTTCATTTCCCTTTAACAGCTTATCCAGATCGGCAGGCTTTTTTAGTTTGGCATCTTCTATTTGCTTTGCCATTACTTCTTCATAACAGGGACGGTCGGTCCGATAGAACACTCCAAACGGTCTTGGCATGTGGCCTTCGATTTTTGGATCATCAAAAATCCGAACCAGTATCTGGGCTTTGTACATATCATTTTCATCATGTATCCAGCAATCATCAGCGCTATGGCCTTCATTAAAGTTTACAACAACCGGAGTAAATCCGTCAAGCTTAATCCCTTTTTCCCGATTGGCGCCGAAGACCAGTGGCTTGCTTTGTTCAAGAAATAATGTTTCTGCAGCCTTGGTTCCTTTTTCGGTAAAAATTTCAAAGGCAGCATCATTAAATATGTTACAGTTCTGGTATATTTCCAGAAAAGAAGCCCCCTTGTGCTGATGAGTTCTGAGCAGCATGGCCTGTAAATGTTTTGGATCCCTGTCCATGCTTCTTGCCACAAATGTTGCATCGGCGCCCAATGCCAGCGCCAATGGATTAAACGGGTGATCAATACTTCCGAAAGGAGTTGATTTGGTTACTTTGTTTTCTTCTGATGTTGGTGAGTATTGTCCCTTCGTCAACCCGTATATCTGGTTATTGAACAATAAAATGTTTACATCAAAATTCCGGCGCAATAAATGGATGGTATGATTACCACCAATACTCAAACTATCGCCATCGCCGGTTACTATCCATACACTCAGTTCAGGCCGTGAAGCTTTTAATCCCGATGCGACAGCGGTTGCCCTGCCGTGAATTGAATGCATTCCGTAAGTATTCATATAATAAGGAAAGCGGCTGCTGCATCCGATACCGGAAATAATTACAATATTTTCCCTGGGAATACCCAGCGTTGGCATCACTTTCTGTACCTGTGCCAGAACGGAATAATCACCACAACCGGGGCACCAGCGTACTTCCTGGTCTGTAGCAAAATCTTTGGCGGTTAATACTGGGGGATCTGTTGTCTCACTCATATAAAACAATTCTGTACAAATTTACTGAATATTGAGTACCGGACAAGAAGTTCAGTAGGCCAAAGTTTTATACTTATCATTCATTATTCACTATTTCATGGGGTTCAACAATTCCTCCCAGTATTCTGCAGCTCTCCTGGTATGTGGAATCACGATAGTGCCGCCAACAATATTGGCCACAGCAAAAATTTCATATACCTGTTCCGTAGTGATGTCCAGTTCTTTGCATTTGCCCAAATGGTATTTGATGCAATCATCACAGCGTAGCACCATACTGGCAACCAGTCCAAGCATTTCCTTGGTCTTTTTATCCAAAGCTCCTTCTTCGTAAGTATTGGTATCAAGGTTCCAGAGGCGTTTCAGTACCAGGTTGTCCTTACCAAGAATGACTTCATTCATCCTGGTCCGGTAATCATTAAATTCTTTTACAAGATCAGACATGGCTTTTTTTGTAAAGATACCCAGGCCGATCATTTCCGGGCGAAATCATATTTTGTTTCCTGCAGAATAAATAAATTACAGGCAGTAAAATAAAATGCAACTAAGCATTGCGAAGGATATTAGTGAATTAAGCCAGCAGGCGGCAGGCCCGGATTAATTATTTTTTACCGAATTCAGCCAGTCTTTTATTCCTGATACAATTTTTTCCGCTACCTGTTTATGAAATTTAGGGTTAAGGATCTTTTTTTCATCATCTTTATTACTGAGAAAAGCAACTTCTACCAGGCAATTAGGATAATCCGTTGGCCCGCTTAATGAAAAGTTGAAACTGCCGATATTCCCGAATTCTTTTAAACCCAATTGCATCATTCGTTTTAAAATAAACTGTGTCAGTGGACGGAATCCAATATACCGGTAGTAAGTGCTTACTCCTTTTATCGTGTCTTTCCCTGATGAATTCAAATGAATGCTGATAAGAAAATCCGGATCCTGCATCTTTATCATTTCAATTCGTTCTATCATGCTCAGTGTTGTATCTTTTTCCCTTGTCATATATACCGTTGCCTTTTGTTTCTTCAATGCTTTTTCTAATTCTTTTGCAATAAGTAACGTGTAATTTTTTTCTGCAATACCCCTAGCTATTCCGCCGGCGCCGCTATTATCGCCACCATGGCCCGCATCTACAGCCACTTTCAGTTTCTTAAGCTCTAAAATGGCGGGCTGCCTTTTTACTTTAATTATCAATTTATTTCCTTCATAATAAAGGCTGTATCCCCATTGTTGTGCATGCTTTAATTCTATGCTTACACGGAATATGTCATCCTCGGTTTGTTCATAATAAACATTTTTTATTTCTTTTACGGTTGACAGTTGTGTGATCCAGTTGGTATTGCTGGTGGCTCCAAAAATATCAATCAGGATCTTTGAAGGGTTGATCTGCTGAATGCTCCGGTAAGGCAATCTTTCATCAAGTGAAATTGTAACGTAATCATATCTCTCATCCCCATAAATTTTCCAGCTATTGGTTAAATAATAAGGCTGTATTATAACAGAGCTGTCTGCTTTAAAACTTCTTTTTGATAAATAGGCGAAATGGTTTTTTGAAAGTTGAACTTTATAATCATCTTTTGTGCTGTCAACCACTTTTATGATAATGTTTGTATCCAGGTAGGTCATTTTAGCGCCGCCTAAACGGTCATCACCCAGCCCATATTCCAGGTAAGGCAATGGGCCGGTTGTTTTGCCAGTCAAAAAAATATTTTGAACAGGTTGAGTTGCTGCAGAAACACTGTACAGCAGGCATATAAAGGGCAGTTGTCGTACCATTTCAGAAAGATAACATAAAAACACTTGACGGCTTTTTCCGTATAATTACCAACCTCCATCATGGTTTTACTGAATTTTGATATAATGCATTAAAATCAAGCACTATGTATTCAATTGTCCCGTTAATATTAATATAGTAACGTAACCAGGCGTTGCTGAATGTTGATCTATATCCTTGAAAAACCAATAGAGTATGAACTGGAATTCTATCATGGGGCTCATTTCGACTATAGCCCTTTTTCTTCCTGTAGGCCTGATCATCATGATGCGTTTATCAGGTTATAAAAGTTTTCCTGCACTGTTGATCTATTATTTTTTTGTGTTTTTTTACAATGTATTAAGCGAAGGATATATTTCTGCAAATACTAACCTAATCTTTTATTGGGGGCTGACCAATAACCTGCTTGATGCCCCGCTTATGTTATTCTTTCTTACTTATTTCAGCTCCATTGCCAGTTTTTCCAGGCGGATGAAAATAATTATTTTGTTCTTTATTGCATTTGAAACGGTTGTCGTCTTGCTGTGTGGTTATACTGTGAAGGCTGCTACGATAATTATGGCCCCCGGACTTTTGCTGGTGCTTTCTTTCTGCAGTTACTTTTTTTTCCGGCAAACAAAGATCACTATCATGCATGGTAAAGCAATCGGTAAGGCATTAATCATTGCTTCATTGCTTTTTGCTTATGGTTGTTATGCTATCATCTACCTGATGTACTATGTTTTCAAAACTCAGTATGTGGCTGACACATTCCTGGTTTATTTCCTGGTAACTACTTTTTCATCACTATTGATGTGTGCCGGACTGATCATTGAAAGAAAAAGAGTGCAAAAACTGGAGGAGCTGAAGGTTACCCGCAGGGAACTTTCGATCGTTTATAAAGAAACATCAACAGATGCTCCTTTAAGAACAGCCGTTAATGAAAAATAAGGCTTTGCTCAGAAACAATATTTACCTGCGGCAATCATTTTATTCGCAATCCTTCGCCTTGCTTCTTTGCTATTAAACGGTTCGGCTTTGGTAAATCTTTTTAACCCCATTAATATCATTCTTTGTTCATCGCCTTCCGCAAAAGAATTAATGGCATCCTTGCCTGATTTAATTACCTTGTCTGCTGCATCATAAAGATAAGTTTGCATGATGTCTATATGATCCCGGCAGGCAGCTTCGCCCCGTTGATCCATCATTTTCATTATACGAAGCAATACGCTTTCGGCATTAAATGTTTCAATTGCCATGTCAGAAATATTCATCAGCGCTTCCTGTTCGCTTTCAATCTTCATCATCAGTTTTTGAACTGCAGCGCCTGATACCATTAAAATTGCTTTTTTTAACCCGGCGATCAGTTTTTTTTCTTTTGCAAACAGGGTTTCATCATCAGCGCCAAACCCGATAGCTATCGGGTCGGGAATACTCATCAGCTCTTTTTGTACAGCCATGGCAGGACCCATTAAATCCAGCCTGCCCTGCATGGCTCTTTTCAAAGTCATATCCAATACAAGCAGGCGATTGATCTCGTTTGTTCCTTCATAAATGCGGTTAATCCGGCTGTCACGATATGCTCTTGAAATATTATACTCTGCACTGAAGCCATTGCCTCCATGTATCTGTACCCCTTCATCCACAACATAGTCAAGCACTTCACTGCCATAGACTTTCAGCATGGCGCATTCAATAGCGTATTCTTCCGCAGCCCCCAGCAATGATTCATTGAATGGCTTTCCTGAACTTATCAATTCCTGTTCTTTCTCATCAATCCAGTGGGCAGTTCGGTATAAAGCAGATTCACCGACAAAAACCCGGATGGCCATCTCTGCCAGCTTATGTTTGATAGCCCCGAAGTTGGCAATAGGTTGTTTGAATTGTTCTCTTGTTTTTGCATATTGTACGCAATTGGTCAATGCTCTTCTTGATCCGCCAATAGCTGCAGCGGATAATTTCAAACGGCCGATATTGAGAATATTAAATGCGATCTTATGGCCTTTCCCGATTTCGCCCAAGAGATTTTCCGCCGGCACTTTGCAATCCTGGAAATATAATTGAACGGTAGAAGATCCTTTAATACCCATCTTATGTTCTTCCGGGCCTTGCGTAAATCCTTCTGTTCCCCTTTCTACAATAAATCCGGTGAATTTGTCTCCATCAACTTTTGCAAACACTGTATATACTTGGGCAAAACCGCCATTAGTGATCCAGCATTTTTGCCCGTTCAATAAATAATACTTTCCATCATCACTTAGTTTGGCTGAAGTTTTTGCACTGAGTGCATCACTTCCGCTGTTGGGTTCTGTTAAACCATAAGCCCCTGCCCATTCGCCGCTGATAAGTTTAGGAATATATTTTTGTTTTTGTTCCTGAGTGCCGAAATATAAAATGGGAAGCGTACCGATACCGGTATGTGCAGCAATGGCAACAGAAAAAGAATGACCGGCGCCAAGGTATTCATTCACGATGGTGGAGGTAACAAAATCTTTTCCAAGGCCGCCATATTCCTCAGGAAAAGAAGTGGCCAGCAAACCCTGCTCCCCGGCCTTTGTTACCAGCGATTTCATCAGTCCCGGCTCCAGGTTATCAATCCGGTCAAGGATAGTATATATCTCCGTATCAAGAAACTGATCACACATATCCCGGACCATTAACTGTTCTTCTGTAAAATTTTCAGGAATAAAAGTTTCAAATGGCGACGACTCTTTTACCAGCCATTCACCTCCCTTCAACACTGTTTTGTTTTTTACTTCAGCACTCATGGTATATAAGTTTAAAAGGTTTAAGGGTTTAAAGTTGTTTTGAATGACGAACAGATGAACAAGGAATATCGAATTACGAAGTGGTCTCAACTTCAGCATTCTTAAATCCTTGTTCAATATTCGATATTCATCACATCACTCACTACTTCAAATTATCATATACGATCTGCAATACTTCTTTGCAGACATCAATTCTGTCAGAAGGAACTGTTTTCAAGGCTTCGTTTAACGTTTCATCTGCCAGTTGCATTGTTTGTTCTTCAAGTTTTTGTCCTTGCTTTGTGAGATAAATTAAATTAATGCGTCTGTCATTTTCAGAGGAAACTCTTTTTACAAGGTTTAGTTTTTCAAGGTTATCGACCAAACGGGTGATACTCGGTTTATCACGAAAAGTAGCATTGCATAATTGCTGTTGGTTTCTTCCGTTTTCTTTCCATAAATGATATAATACACTCCATTGCTCGATAGTAATGTTGAGTCCGGCTGTATTAATTTTTTTTTGCAGGCGCCGGGCAATAGCCGTGGATGCTTTGCCTGTAATGAAGCTATACAGCTCTCCTTTTTTAAATTGGTTGTTTGGCATATAGTTGTTTATACAACCAATCAAAATTAGTGCTATTTTTGATTTTTTTCAAGTTATTTTCTTCAAAATTTTGTTAGGGCTTCAAATGGTACAGAAGCTGTTTTTATATAAGAACTCGCTGATCAGTTATTACCGGTTTGGCACTGGTGTTAAACGGGTTCTATGTTTTCATGGTTATGGCGACGATGGAACCATTTACAGTTTTCTTGAAAAATACGCCGGGAATCAATTTACTTTCTATTCCATTGACCTGCCCTTTCATGGAAAGACAGAATGGAATGAAGGTTTGATTTTTACCAGCAGCGACCTGCAACAAATCATTTATGAAATTCTGAAAGTTGAAACCCGGGAGGCAACTACAAATTCCCACAAACTTATCCTCCTTGGCTTTAGTCTCGGCGGCCGCATTGCTTTAAATCTTTACCAATCAATACCTGAACAAATAGAAAAAATTGTATTGCTGGCACCTGACGGATTAAAAATAAATTTCTGGTACTGGCTTTCTACCCAAACATGGTTGGGTAATAAGGTTTTTTCTTTTACCATGAAATATCCGGGCTGGTTTTTCGGTCTTTTAAATTTGCTCAACAAATTGCGATTAGTAAATGCCAGTATTTTCAAGTTTGTAAACTATTATATTGGCACTGCTGAAATTCGCAGGCTGTTGTTTCAGCGATGGACAACATTAAGAAAGCTAAAACCAGATATTAATGGCATTAAATCATTAATCCGCCGCAATAAAACTACAGTCAGGCTTATCTATGGTAAACATGACCGCATCATTTTGCCTATTGTAGGTGAAAAATTTAAAATTGCAATTGAAAAGTACTGTACAATAAAGATCATTCACTCCGGCCACCAGGTTCTGCACGAAAAGCATACAGGGGAAATAATACCGGCCCTGTTATATTAATTATGCAATGATTAGATTTGTTTTTTACCTGCATGTTTCTTTTTCTGATAATCATATTAATTTTTGTATGTTATAGCCTGCTAATCCTTTATTACTGGATTAGTTGGCGGGCAATTCCAGAGTACATTGATTCCAACCAGTCTGCACAAACAAAAATCTCTGTTATTATCCCTGCCCGAAACGAGGAAAAGAATATCGGGCCCCTGCTCGGAGCATTACAGCAACAAACCTATTCAAAAGAATTATTTGAAGTTATTGTCGTAGATGATCATTCGACGGATGCGACAGCCGCCATTGTCAGACAGTTCTCAACGGTAAAATTGTTGCAACTGAAAGATGAAAAAATTAACTCGTATAAAAAGAAAGCCATTGAAACCGGTATAGCAGCGGCAACCGGCGAACTGATCGTTACCACTGACGCCGATTGTATGCCGGCAACTACCTGGCTGAAAACAATTGCTGCCTTCAAAGAAGAAAAGCAGGCCGTCTTTATTGCTGCCCCGGTTGTATTTGCAAATGATAACTCAGTACTTGAAGTTTTTCAGTCATTGGATTTTTTAGTACTGCAGGGTATCACTGGCGCATCAGTGCAAAAAAATATCCATTCTATGTGTAACGGCGCCAACCTAGCTTATGAAAAAAAAGTTTTTTACGAAGTAAATGGTTTTACCGGGATCAATCACATTGCTTCCGGCGATGATATGTTACTCATGCATAAGATATGGGAGAAATACCCGGACGAGGTTCGCTACCTGAAATCCAAAGATGCAATAATTGTTACCCGACCTATGAAAACCTGGAAGGAATTTTTCAATCAACGTATCCGCTGGGCAAGTAAGGCCAGGCAATACGCCGATAAACGAATAATTGCTGTGCTGTTGCTGGTTTATCTTTTTAATCTTTCCTTTTTATCGTTGCTGATTGCTGGTTGCTGGTTACCGGTCTATTGGCTTTTACTGATCGGGTTGTGGATTGTTAAAACAATTATTGAATTTCCTTTCGTTTATTCGGTTGCTACTTTTTTTAATAAACAAAAACTGATGAAATACTTTTTCTTCTTTCAGCCACTTCACATTGCTTATACAATTATATCCGGATTATTTGGCCAGTTTGGCCGGTATGAATGGAAAGGAAGAAAAGTAAAATGATTTCTTGCTATCTTTCTTCTTTATGAACGACTCACAACTCTCTTTTCAACAGGCAGCCTGGAAACGATTAAAAAAAAATAAAGGCGCAATCTTTGGCATATTTGTAATTATTATTGCTGTAGTGGTCGCCATCTTTGCTTATTTCCTGGCACCCGACTCTTCGCCTTATGCTAACCGGATCATTTTAGAAATTGGCGGAGAGAAACCGGGTTTCAAACAAAGTTTTATTAAAGTAAAAAAAGATAAATCCATTGCCCCAGCAAATTTTCTTACACAACTCCTTTCGGGCAAAGAAGATGCTTTTTATTATGTCCCGATCATAAGTTATGAACAAAAAAAAGATAGCTTCATTGTTCAAAAATTTATTGACGAGGAACTGAGTGAAAAGCAGGTTTATCATTTTTCTCAATTAGCACCCCGGGCAATCACTTCTAAAAAATTTTTATTGGGTACCGATAAATATGGTCGTGATATTTTAAGCCGCCTGATCGTTGGTACAAGAGTAAGTTTAAGTGTGGGCCTTATCACCGTTATTATTTCACTCAGCATGGGGTTGATACTGGGTTCCCTCGCTGGCTATTTCCGTGGACGCACCGATGATATTATTATGTGGTTCATTAATGTGATCTGGAGTATTCCTACCCTTTTACTTGTATTTGCCATTACTCTTGTCCTGGGAAAAGGTTTCTGGCAGGTATTTATCGCAGTGGGCTTAACGATGTGGGTGAATGTAGCAAGATTGGTACGGGGACAGGTGTTGGGAGTACGGGAACTGGAATATGTGGAAGCAACAAGAGCATTGGGGTTCTCTCATTTCAGAATCATCGTCCGCCATATATGGCCAAATATTATGGGGCCTGTCATAGTTATTGCCGCTTCAAACTTTGCTTCGGCCATCGTCATTGAAGCAGGATTAAGTTTTTTAGGAGCAGGCGTACAGCCGCCACAGCCAAGCTGGGGATTAATGATCAAAGAGAATTATAATTTTATCATCACCCAAAATCCTATGCTGGCATTGGCGCCCGGATTTGCCATTATGCTTCTCGTTCTTGCTTTTAATCTGCTCGGAAACGGATTAAGAGATGCTTTGAATGTGAGGGGAAAAGGCCTCTCCTAAATCCTCTCCGAAGGAGAGGACTTGCTAACACACAAAGCCAAAAGATTGAAAATTTCCTAATCTATTTCTTTATTACTAAACTCATGACGAGTATTAATATCCGTCACTATCAGTATGGATAAACACAAAAAGAAAATACTGCCAATCTTATCGGTTTCGATAAGATCGCTTAAAAAATTAACGGTAATGATCATTGCAAGGATTGCTCCAATGGTGATTGCAATTGTTTTATAATAAACGTCCCGTATCCGGTGATAAAGTTGCTGGGCATAATACAACATGCCTCCCAGCAATGCCAGGAAAAAGATAAGACCGGGAATGCCCTGCTCTGTTGCCAGCAAAAGAAAATAGTTATGTACAGTTGAATGATCGGGATTATTGCTCACCCATGTTCTGAATGCCGGTATGGCATATGTTTTATACTGATCATAAAATGTATTGGGCCCATATCCCGTCAACGAATTATCTTTTATCATACGAATGCCGGCGATCCACCGGTAAAAACGTTCAGCCGTGGAAATATCTTTTAATTTATAGGTTGCAACAAGGTGTTGCCGGAAATCGGCATGATAAATAGTTTTATTGTAATTATTGGCGAACCGAAGATAATTATCATCACTTTTAATCCAGAACAACAATCCCAGGAGGCCAATGATTCCTAATATATAAGTAGTCAGTAAAATTTTTTTGCGAATCAGCCGGTATGTAACAAGCCCGGCCACTAATGCCAGCCAGGCTCCCCTGGAATAAGAAAGAAATAAAGCCACCAGCATTATTAAAACGGCTATTGAAATTAATACACGCCACTTTCGGGGCTTGCTTAGTTTATAAAATGCAAAGAATAGCGGTATTGTGCAAACCAGCATAGCAGCATACGTGACATGATTACGAAAGAAAGGAGCAATAGCTTCATTTATTTCGATAAAACGAAAGCCCATACCCCAATGTCTTATCAATGCAATGATTATTACCAGGAACATGGAAGAGGCAATTACCAGCGCTGCATATTTAAGATTTTGTTTTTGCCGAAAAACAATTAATGGCGCTATTACAAATGCACCGATATACCAGCTTTTGGCCAGCAGATATTTTATTGAAACAATGCTTTGAGTTGAAAA
>JAHEZF010000238.1 GCA_023251215.1 Sphingobacteriales bacterium
GTCTTATCAATGCAATGATTATTACCAGGAACATGGAAGAGGCAATTACCATCGCTGCATATTTAAGATTTTGTTTTTGCCGAAAAACAATTAATGGCGCTATTACAAATGCACCGATATACCAGCTTTTGGCCAGCAGATATTTTATTGAAACAATGCTTTGAGTTGAAAAGGCTACGGCAATGATTGCCCAGGCAAATGAAAAAAACAGGAATAGAATCAACGGGTGCTGCCACCTTGCTTTGGGTATGGCCCGGGAAAAAATGATCCAGTAACAAACAAATGCTCCTGACACAAATAACATCAGCAACTCATCCGGAACATCTGTGCCGATTGAATCAGAAAAATGATATTCAAAAGAAACCGGTAAAGAAAATAGTAACAGATAGAAAACAAGATTAATCTGCTGAAATCCTGAATAAAAGAGTATAAGTGCAAAAGGTATAGCTATGACGGCTAATTCCCCGGTATAGGCAGCCAGCAGCAGAAAAAAAATGAAAACCCCCGCAAAAAAAACTGCCTGAAATTTTTTCGTATTTAACAAAGAGATCACTTTTTATCATGATTTTTTCTTTCCATTACAAACCCAAGCAGCAGGGCAAAAATCAAACTTAAAAATGATGTGGCGACCATTATCATAAGCCGTCTTGGTTTATCCGGACGAATAGCCGGTTTTGCTTTTTCAACACTCATCAATACGGGAGGTTTATTGTCCAGCATCAACTGGTATTCGGTTATCAGTTTTTCATATTTCGATAACTGTGCGGTTAGTACATCACGGCGGGTAGTATAAAAATAATCCCTGGTGTTGGCCTGTTTCAAAAAAATATTGATGCTGTCTAATTGCAATAATATTCTTTGCCTGCCTGATTGTAAACTTTTCAGAGATTCTTTATTATTCCTGTTTTGCAGGTCCTGGTAAATAGCTCCCAGTTTATCCATAATGGCATTAGCCAGTTGCGGCGCCAGATTATTATCTGTATCCCATACTTTAACTTTCAACTCACCATATCCGCTTTTTATTACCCGGCTGTTTTCCTTTAATAATTTAGCGGTTTTTTCTCTTACGTTTTTACTGTTTAGAGATATTTTGTAATGATCATAAAGGTTGAACTGATCGGTAACGGCCAGGTAAACTGTATCCAGTTCTGCTGTGCCAAGCATCCTGTCCAGATCATCCGGCGAACCAATGGCCGAATATAATCCCTCTATATTTTCATTGAAGATGGTTCCTTTATCCGCCAAAACTGAACTGGCTGGTAAAGCTGTTGCGGTGGCTAAATATTCACGGGGTTTTATAAACGTGATGACACCTACAACTAATACGCAAAGCACCCATAAGGAAAGCATCTGCTTCCACCATTTTGATACGAGGTAAAAAATATCAGGCATTGATAAAATATTTTCAGCGTATAATCAATAGCAAAAACATAAATTAATATTCAGCCCAGCTTCATACCCGGCCATCATCATCGGAAAGGTAATTATTAGTTTCCTACAGTCAGTATTTGTAAAAAAAATCAACCAATCACCTTCACATTGCGGTTAAAGCTTTCTTCCAGGGAAATAAATGTTTCTGTTCTTTCAATGCCTTTGATCTTTTGCAACTGGTCGTGTAGCACAAACCTGAGTTGGGAAATATCTTTGCAAACTATTTCAGCGAACATACTATAATTACCCGTGGTATAATTCAACCGAACGATCTCCGGTATTTTCTGCAGCTCTTTGGCTACCGTGTCGTACAAAGAACTTTCTTTGAGGTAAATCCCGATAAAGGCTATTACATCGTATCCCAGATGTTTGATATCCGCTTTCATCCTGGTACCCTTAACTACTCCCGCTTCCTGTAGTTTTTTAATACGAACATGAATGGTGCCGCCGGACACAAATAATTTTTTACCGAGGTCGGCGTAAGATATCTCAGCATTTTCCATCATGTGGTGAATGATCTGCAGGTCCAGTTTGTCAAGATTTAATTTGGCAGCCATTTTCTTAATTTATTTTGAATATTTCCATGTTAATAGGCAAATATTTAAATAATTTCTATAGTTTCAAAATATTTATTGAATAATTTGGAGCAAAATAGCTGTTTGCCTTATATTTGTTTTAAGAAGCTCTTTAAATAACAATACATACACTGTGGGGTGATGAAATCTTTGGCAGACATGCCCCCTCGTCTCGGGGGTGGAGATCACAGGACAAACGAAAAGTAGAGCCGAGTTATCCCGGGAAACCGGGATTGGCCCGACCAGGGTTGACCACTAAACTTTGCTTTTTGGCTAACTGCTCCGTGGAGGTTCGAGCCCTCCCCCTACAGCAAATTGTGGAGGTCCCGACGTTCCGCAAAGCGGAAGTCGGGATGCCGACCGTAGCGTCGGCATTCGACTCCTGCCCCTACAGCTAGTTTTTCATTTGCTTAATTGCGCCTTCACTTTTATTGTGAAGGCTTTTTATTTCCTCTTATCTCCTTCCACCAGCTTTAGCGAAGTAGTAACTTTGCGCCCCATGGGTCAAAAAAAATTGATACGATTTAAAGAACTGAAAACATTTTCCAATGTCCTGCAATTCCCAAAAGATATGGCAGGCAAATGGAATGATCTTTTTAAAAACGACCATCCCATTGTTCTTGAATTAGCCTGCGGTAAAGGTGAGTATGCTGTCGGCCTTGGCCAAATCTATCCACAAAAAAATTTTATTGGCATTGACCTCAAAGGCAACCGCATCTGGGTAGGCGCTAAAAAAGCTTTGCAAAACAATTTGAACAATGTTGCTTTCCTTCGAACACAGATTGACCAGGTAGCTGAATACTTTGCCAAAGATGAAGTGTCAGAAATATGGATCACTTTTCCCGATCCGCAATTACGAATGTCGAAAGCCAAAAAACGGCTGACACATCCAAAATTTTTAAGGCTCTATCAGCAATTTCTTGTTGCGGATGGTTTAATACATGTAAAAACCGACAGCCCGGACCTTTATTCGTTCACAAAAAAGGTAATTGAATTATACAGTTGTGTATTGCATAAAGACTCGGATGATGTGTACGGACAAGAAAAGATTCCAGATGAATTACAGATAAAAACACATTACGAATCATTGGATATCGCAGGAAGCAGCCGGGTTCACTATCTCTGTTTTTCACTGCCGGAGCGATTGGCCGGTAAAGAAAAAGATGATGAATTAAAAAACTTGTTGAAAGAACATGAAAGAGCTGATTGAGAACATAGACTTTTACATTAATGAAGATGGTTACATGGTACTAACAGAAAAATATCATCTGGAAAGGGATATTGTTGCGGTAATAGCTGCAAACACTGCCTGTATAAATATGAAAATATTCCAGAGCCCGGCCGTGCATCTTTACTTTCCACAAATCACAACCCGAAACGAACGGCAAATAACCGGATTTCATTTCCCCTCCCGGGAGAGGCAGCAACCTCTTCGAATTATAAACTCTGCGAAAGGGGTGGGTCAAAAAAAATGACATTATATTTATAGCATGGCCACAAAGAAAAAAAACAGTGAAAAATTAAAATCAGTAAAGCCCTCGGGCAAAAAGGATGAGAACTTTTTTGAGCTGGTATATGAAGTAGCCCGGCAAATTCCAAAAGGAA
>JAHEZF010000239.1 GCA_023251215.1 Sphingobacteriales bacterium
TCCGCTTACCATGTTTGCAATTGATTATTTATACCAACGCAAACTTAATTTTAAACTTATTGCCGAGAAGATCCCCTTCCTGATGTTATCCCTTGCTATGGGTATAACGGGAGTTACACTTTTATCAGTAGGCAAAACATTGAATGTAAGTACAAGCTATCCGTTTATATATCGAATCTTTTTCGGAGCTTATGCTTATGTGGTCTACATCATCAAATCCATTTTTCCTTACGAACTTTCTGCATTTTATCCCTATCCCGAACTTACGAATGGTACGCTTCCCTTAAAGTATTATGCTTCGACCGTTCCCATCCTTGCATTGCTGGTTTTAGTGATAATAAAATTCCGTAAGTCGAGAGAATTGGTTTTCGGAATAATCTTTTTTACTGTTAATATTGTTTTCCTGCTGCAAATAGTAGGCGGAGGTAAGGCTTACATTGCCGATCGTTTCTCTTTCATTTCCTATCTCGGCTTATTTTTTATTTACGGACATTATCTCAAAAGGAATGCGAAAACTTTTTTTTCAAAAATCATGATAGCAATACCATTTCTCATTCTCATCTTTTTTCTTGGTCGGGCAAGTTATGCAAGGTGCCTTGTATGGAAAAATGATGGCGTTCTTTGGAATGATGTAATCAGAAAGTATCCGCGCGTTTACGAAGCTTACAATAACAGGGGTACCTATTTGCGCACGAAGGGACAAAACGATCTTGCCTTAGAAGATTTTAATCGGGGTATTGAACTTGCTCCTAATTATTCCAAAACATATTTAAACCGTGGAAATATTTATTTCGATTACCGGAATTTTGATTTGGCCCTGGCTGATTACAATAAAGCTGAAGCATACGGATATAAGACAGAGCATCTGTATGCAAACCGCGGAGCCGTGTGGAGCATAAGACAGGATTATGATAAAGCCCTGGCAGATTTTGAGCAGGCAATAAAAATAAATCCCAATCATGCCAACGCGTATAAAAACCGCGGCACCTGTTATTACAACATGAAGGAATATAACTTGGCGTTAAAAGATTTTGAAACGTACCGTCTTCTTGTACCCAATGATGACGACAACTTCAACTCCACGGCTGTTTGCCTTCAGGCATTAAAAAGATACAAAGAATCCTTGACCTGGCTTAACAGAGCAATATCAATGAACCCCGCAGGTAATTATTATTTCAATCGTTCTATAACCTATTTGAACCTGGGAAATAGAGAACTGGCGATGAAAGATGCACTTGCAGCCAAGCGTCTCGGAGAAAATATTACCGATCAATATCTGCAGGGTTTAAAATGAAATTTTATTCGGACTATAAATAGCTCAATTATTACCAGGTGATACTTACCGACACACATATTCATCTTTACGCTCAAGAGTTTAACACCGATCGCGATTTGCTTATCAGCGATGCAATGGCAAAAGGTGTACAGCGCTTTTTTCTTCCAAATATTGACAGCACTTCAATGGAAGCAATGCTCTTGCTTGAGAAAAAATATCCCGAAAATTGTTTTGCCATGATGGGATTGCATCCCTGTTCGGTAAAAGAAAACTGGCAAGAAGAACTGACGCTGGTCGAAAAACATTTTGCAGAAAGAAAATTTACAGGAGTAGGAGAGATAGGAATGGATTTATTCTGGGATAAAACTTTTGTGAAAGAGCAGGAAGAAGTCTTCAGGAGACAAGTACGATTAGGGAGCCATTATAAACTTCCGATAATCATTCACTCCAGGGAATCCTTTGAGGAGATATACAACATCCTTCTGAGCGAATCCCGCAATTCACAATCCGCAACTCGCAATTCTGTTCGCGGCATCTTTCATTGCTTCACCGGCACAATTGACCAGGCATGGCGGGCTTTGGAACTTGGATTTTATCTCGGTATTGGCGGAGTGGTTACATTTAAAAATTCCGGTCTTGATAATGTAGTTCGCGAAATAGATTTGAATCATCTCGTTCTCGAAACGGATGCTCCGTATCTTGCACCGGCTCCTTTCCGTGGAAAGAGAAATGTTCCGGAGTATATTCTTAAAGTGGCTGAGAAAGTAGCTTCGCTTAAAGCAATTTCTGTAGATGATGTTGCACAAATAACAACAGAGAATTCAAAGAAAATTTTTGGGAAATGAACGTTTCTGATTTTCAGGATGAAGCAATGCCAATGCCGGGCTTTAAAAAAATCGTTTATGCCTGCCTGTTTTTTTTCTGCTCGCAGGCGAATGCGCAGCAGGTTGTGGTCAGCGGGATTATCAAAGCGACATCGTCAGGTGAGCCTCTTGCGGGAGTTACAATTTTAGTTGACAGCTTATCGGGCGCCTTATCAGATAGTACAGGAAATTTTTCACTCTCCCTGTCACCAACCAATCATATCTTGTTTTTCCGATTGCTGGGATTTAAGGAATTGCGAAAAGAAATTTTTCCGGGCGCTACCCGGCAGGAATCATTGAATATATTTCTCGATGAATCAGTAAGAGAATTAGGAGTGGTGGTTGTGACTGCAGGCAAGCATGAACAAAAAATTGAAGAAGTTACGGTTTCGATGGAAGTGATTAGACCTTCGCTGGTAGAAAATACAAATGCCATATCAATGGAATCGGTTATAGACCAGGTGCCGGGTGTAAATGTAACCGATGGACAAGCTAATATTCGTGGTGGTGCCGGCTGGAGTTATGGTGCTGGAAGCCGTGTTCTGATTTTGGTTGATGATATTCCGCAGCTAAGTGCTGATGCAGGTGATGCGAAATGGACTTTTATCCCGACAGAGAATCTTGAACAAGTGGAAGTAATCAAAGGCGCTTCTTCGGCATTGTTTGGTTCCTCGGCATTAAATGGTGTCATAAATTTTCGGACAGCTTACGCTAAGGAAAAACCTCAAACACGCATCGGAATTTATTCAGGAATATACGATAAACCCTTATTACAACAGGGCGACAGAAGTTACAATCTGAAATGGTGGGGCGACACACCGCAGTTTATTTCAGGATTCAACTTTCTTCACTCACAGCAGATTCATCGTTTCGATTTGGTTGCCGGTGGAAATGTTTTGATAGACGATGGATACAGGCAAGGGGAATTTGAACATCGTTACCGTTTCAATATGAACACACGCTGGAGGACTAAAACAGAAGGGCTTTCCCTGGGAGTGAATTTCAATATTCAGTCGGCTGTTGGTTCCCTGTTTTTTATCTGGATGAATGATACAACCGGAGCGTACCTTCCTGCAAATAATACGCTAAGTGATTATACCAATAACAAATACAGCGTGGATCCTTTTATAACGTATTTCGATAAGAAAGGAAATTCACACAAGCTTCGCAGCCGCTACTTCAATACATCGAATAGGAACAATACAAATCAAAATTCGACAGCCGAAGTATTTTTTGCTGAATACCAGTACCAGCATAGATTTAAGAATGAAAAATTTATTGTTACAGGGGGAATCGCTGAACAATATTCAAAAGTTAATAGTCAATTATACCAAAATCATTCAGGGAATAATATTGCTGCCTACCTGCAAGTTGAGGCGAAGATTCAAAAATTTAACTTCTCTGCAGGTGCCCGCATCGAGCAAAATGAGATTGACCGCGAGTCGGAAAATCCCCAGGCAGT
>JAHEZF010000240.1 GCA_023251215.1 Sphingobacteriales bacterium
AAAGCAGGAGCAGTATGAACAATGCCTGTACCTTCATCCGTAGTTACGAAATCGCCAACTAAAACTCTAAATGGCTTTGCACTGGCAGTTATCTCTTTAATTACTTTTAATGAATTGGCTTCGTAAGGAAGCAGTTGCTCATAATGAGAATCAGCTAACCACCAGCCCTTACATTCGTATAGTATTTCCCAAGGTATTATTTTAGTTTCTGAAGTATAATTTTCAAAATCACCATTTTCTCCTTCTGGTTTAAAGTATTTCCCTACAAGTGCTTTTGCCAATACTACATTAATAGGGAAATGTGTATATGGATTAAATGTTTTGATTAAGACATAATCAATATTGTGCCCAACTGTCAGACCGAGATTTGAGAGCAAAGTCCAAGGGGTAGTAGTCCAAGCAAGAAAAAATATATCAGAAGAAGTTGAACCTGCGTTACCCCATTCGTCATTAACTATTTTTAGAAAAGACTCATAAGACGCATTTCTGATATTTTTTGCAGGCGATGATTTCATTTTAAACATTGCTACACAACTTGTATCCTTCACATCTTTATATGTTCCGGGCTGGTTCAATTCATGTGAACTTAATCCTGTTCCCGCAGCAGGTGAGTAGGGCTGAATGCTTACGCTTTCATACAGCAATCCTTTTTTATACAACTCACTCAACAACCACCAAACTGTTTCAATATACTCGTTTTTGTAAGTGATATATGGATCATTCAGATCAACCCAGTAACCCATTTTCTTTGTCAAGTCTTCCCACTTATCTTTATAGCGCATTACAGCTTCACGGCATTTACGGTTGTATTCTTCAACGGAAATTTTTTTACCAATATCTTCTTTGGTAATACCTAATTCTTTTTCCACTCCCAATTCAATCGGCAAACCATGAGTATCCCATCCCCCTTTTCTTTTAACCTGGAAGCCCTTCATGGTTTTGTAGCGGCAAACCAGGTCTTTCAATGTTCTTGAAATGACATGGTGAATACCGGGCATACCATTGGCGCTGGGCGGACCTTCATAAAAAACAAACGGAATGGCCCCTTCACGCAGGGACACACTTTTTTCAAAAGCCTGTTTTTCCTGCCATTGGGCAAGAATTTCCTGCTCGATGGCAGGTAAATTCAAATGCGAAAACTCTCTGTATTTCTTACCCATAGCCTGTTATAAAAGTGGGCAAAGTTAAGGAAAACCAATGGGCTGTTAATGACAAAAGCCGTTCCGCCAGAAGCAGAACGGCCCTATCAGCAGATATTAAATTTTAAAAGAAACTTAAAGAAGGCAGGAGAAAAAGTTATTTCGATTTTGCAAACAAATAATTTTTCAATGCCTGGATATCTTTTTCAGAACTCAGCTTTGCCTTGCCCAGCATTTCCGGTAGCACTTTTTCCCACCCGCTGATGCTGTATGCATCAGGCTTGTGAAGATTATGACAGCCGGCACAATTAAACTTGTAGAGTTTAAACCCCTGTCTTGCTTCTTCTAAACTGATACCGGGAACTTTACGTTGCATGATTGGCAGTTGCTTTTCATTTGGCTTCAGGTTTGAAACTGTAGCACAACCGATAGATATTATACAATTAAGTATTAACAGGACTTTTTTCATTTGCTTTATAATGAAATACCAACTAATATTCTTGCTTCTGCCCTTTCCAGTTCATCAAGTACTTTGTTACCCGGGGCTATATCTGTTTTGTATACATTACCCCACTGGGGCAAATAGTTGGCAATGACAAACCAACGGTTACTGCGAAAATTAATGGTGGGACCTCCGAATAAGACCGAATGCTCCCACCCATTGACTTTCCCAATTTTATTGTGGTTTCTTAATTCAAATCCGATTCCGAATTTTTTATTTGCATTGTACATATAAGCCAGATCAAATTCCAGCGGCATTTCAGATCCATCTGAATTCAATCTGCCATTTACCCATTCAAATTCTTTTTCCAGTTCATAAACTCCGTTGAAAGCAAATAAATTCTTCCCGATCACTTTATCCAGAATCAATTTAGTTTCCAGTTCCAGTTCATCGCCGCCTTTAATACTCCATTCACTATACAATGCCACACCGAGTTTATTGGCAACCGGATCACTCAGTTTTACTTTCCATTCATTACTGAAACCAATTTCATTTGAAGTAGTTGTTCCGTTCAGCGAAGTGCTGTATCGCTCCTGGTATCGGTTAAAATAAAAAGCCGTTTGCCAGTTTTTACCAAGACCAAATTCAACTTCTATCCGTTGGTCCTGCGCATGAAAGTACTGGCCACTGTGTCCGAAACGGGATGTGTGCCAGAATTCCAGATCAATAGCCCCTTTGGATAAAACATTGGTCTGATAGGTTCGTGCAAAATTTCTGTCCTGCGCATGTGATAATAAAAAGCTAAATACTGCGACCGTGATAATTACTATTCTTTTCATCGCTTTTATTACAATTTGCTGCAAATGTCATACCTCCTGCCCACAAACCTTTACGGTATCAGAAATACAGTTTACGGGATATGGAAAACAAATATGTACATTCAGCAAAAGTTTTTTATGAAACTGATCGCCGGTTTAATCTTTTTACTTTTTTCTGACAAAGTCATTAGCCAGGATAGTATGACTGTTCACTATAAAATTTATGACACCCATACAAAACAAATTATTACTATTGATAAAATAGCAGCAGCCCTTGCTGATGCTGATGTATTGTTTTTTGGTGAAGAGCATAATGACAGCGCCGGACATTATCTCGAAGCTGAAATTTTCAAAGCCCTGCACAAACAGTATGGTGAAATGCTTGCGTTGAGCCTGGAAATGTTTGAAACCGATAACCAACTTGCATTGAATGAATACCTAACAGGGTTTATTCCGGAAGACAGGTTTGCAAAAGATGTACGGCTATGGAGTAATTACAAAGATTACCGCCCACTGATCGAATATGCCAAACAAAACAATATTCCAGTAATTGCTGCCAACCCACCACGCCGCTATGTAAACCTGGTCAGCCGCAGGGGAATGAGATCGCTGGACAGTTTATCAAAAAAATCTAAAAAATTTTTACCGCCACTGCCTTATGATACATTAAGCGGCCGTTATCGTGAAAAATTCCTGGACGTCATGAAAGGAAGTCCCGGCGGAGGCAGCTCGAATATTTATTACAGCCAGAGTTTATGGGATGCGGGCATGAGCTACAGCATTTTCAGATTTTGGAAGAAAAACAGGCACAAAAAAATATTTCACTGCGTTGGCCGTTTTCATTGCGATGAAAAATTAGGAACGCTGGCACAACTGCAAAAAAGAAAATCCAAACTGAAAATACTTAACATCAGTTGCTTCAGCGATGCTTCGTTCAGCAATCCTGATCCGATGGCTATCGGATGGGAAAAATTCAGCAAACTGGGAGATTATGTTATTCTCACTAACCCTGATTTAAAGAAAACATATTAGCTTTTACTTTTTCTTGAAACCAAAAAGGCGGATAATGCCAATAACTGTATTGAAATATTGCCCCCCGGTAAAATAAACAAACCCGTTATTTTCCACCAATTCTTTCAGTTTGCCTTTTACATTAATTTCCGTACACTCTTTCCCGTCCATCCAGC
>JAHEZF010000241.1 GCA_023251215.1 Sphingobacteriales bacterium
TGTTTTCCATCTGTATTTTTGTGGATTCAAGTTTGATGATCTCCTGCTGCACTCTGTCAATCATTTCCTGCAGATCGGCCCGCCGGGCTGCTAAACGCCGTTTTATATAATCACTGTTTTCCAATCCGGATTGTATCCATTTTTGCAACTCATCCAGGATTGAATTGTCTGTAACCTCAACCTGTATATAATAACCACTTGGATTATTTGCTGAAAATATTCTCTGAATTTCATAAGCTTTCATCCGCTTCAGGCGATGAAGGATTTTGTCATCGCAGTTAAAGGCGGCAGCAAGTTCTCCGTATTCTTTTTTCTTTAAAAGATTACCCCAATTGGATATGATCTCAATCTGCTCCTGGTTGGAAAGGATAAAGGAGTGTAGTATCAACTTTGATTTATAGGTTTTAGTGATCTTGAAATATCCGAACAATCCTAATGCTATGCCAAAAAAGGCGGCTATCAGAAAAACCCATTTATACTTCCGGAAAAATTCAATAGACCGCTCCACCAGTAAAAGCAGGTCAATATCTTCAGGAATTGTATTCGTGTTTTTGTAGTCAGGGCTCATAAATCTTTTATATCATTAGAAAAATAATAGCCGTACATTGATTTTCCGGCCTTATAACGGAATGGCCGGATACCGGGTTGCTTTGTTCAGGCAAACTTATTTATATATTTTCAAATTCGTCTCTTGAGTCATTACTATCTTCGCTTACATCATGCCGGTTAAGCAAAGACACAAACTAATTTACAACTTTTCTTCCCTGGGACTGATACAGGTCACCAATTTTCTTCTTTCCTTACTTGTCATCCCTTTTGTGATAAGACGGGTAGGGGCTGATGGTTTCGGGGTCATCGCCGTGGCGCAGGTGGTTGTATTTTATCTTTCTGTTCTTACTGATTATGGATTCAACCAGACCGCTACGAAAGATATTGCACTTTACAAAAATGATAACCTGAAGATCTCCCGGATATTTTTTACTGTGCTGACCGCTAAAACCCTTATTTGTTTCCTTACATTCGGATTGCTGTTGATTTTATTGCTGATCGTTCCGGTTTTTTATGAACATTTCAATTTATACCTGCTGGCCTTTGCTTTTGTATTGGGACAAACGCTGCTCATCTCCTGGTTTTTTCAGGGAATTGAGAAAATGCAGTATATAGCATTCACGGCTTTACTATCCCGGTTAATATTTGTGGCGCTGGTTTTTGTTTTTATCCGCAGCAGGGGCGATGAATCCCTTTTTCTTTTTTTTATGGGCCTGGGAAATATAGTGGGCGGGCTGGTTGGTATCTATATCGCTTTCCGGATATTCAAACTGAAGTTTACCAAACCTTCCTGGCCTGATGTAAAACATGAGTTCAAAGAAGGCTGGCAGGTTACGGTTACCAATCTTTCCATGACTACCTGCCAGTATATTGGTGTTTTAATATTGCGGATTTTCACCAACGACCTTGTAGTGGGTTATTACAGCATTGCCGAAAAAATATATTTTGCCATGAAGCTGATGATCGGTACTTTTTCGCAGGTCATTTACCCGCAGGTTTGCCATTTGGTGCATGCGGGCCGTAAACAACTGATTTTATTTTTCAGGCAAAACTATTTTCCGTTCCTGGCATTGGTAACGGCAGGCAGTGCGATCGTATTTATTTTTTCCGGCCAGATACTGAATTTTTTTATCGGCTATAAACATGAATACTCTTCTTTTTTACTCAGAATGATGTGTATAGCCACGGTAATTGTTTGTATGAATATACCCGCCTACCTGGTTTTGCTGGCAGCCAACCATAAAAAAAGCTATTTAAAAACATTTACAATAGGGACTGTACTGAATATAGCAGCCAATATTGTTCTTATTCAGTTTTTTGCCGCTACCGGAACCGTGCTGTCCGTTATCATCACAGAATTGTTTATCACGACTGGTTTGTGGTGGGAGCTGTACCGCCTGTATTCCGATACTAAAAACAAAGGAGGAAATTTTTTAAAATCGCTGTTTTATGAAAGTAAATAAATACTTTCCTTTCATATTGATCTATTTTTTTGTCAATTCAGTTGTCTTGCCTTTTGGGCTTACATATACGACGCTGCTGGCCCCTTTGTTTTATGTATGGATTTTGCTGACAAGGAAAAAAGAAATTTTGCTGCCTTTTCTGGCCATCCTGTTACCATTCATCCTGGTTCAGCTTTTTTTTACCGGCGTTGATGAGGAAAGCTATTTTATTTCCCTACTCCTTTTCATACTGGTTTATATCTCCTGCCAGGCAGTTTATACCTTTTTCAGGGTTTGTGAAGACCCTGAAAAGATATTCAAGCGGTTACTCATCATTAATTTTATTTTATGCCTGGTGGCCATTGTCTTTTATTTCTCTCCCTGGTATTATATTTTTTGGATAGCACAGGATTATACAAAAGGTGTACAGGAATTCAGACGATTGAAGCTTTTTACTTATGAGGCTTCTTATTATGCCACTTTATTTACCCCCCTGTTTTTCTTTTTTTTCCTGCAATATTTTTTCCGGCAGAATTCCATAAAGAGTGGCTGGCTGCTGCTCATGCTGTTTCTACCGTACCTGCTTTCGTTTTCCATCGGTGTTATCGGAAGCATCCTGCTGTCTTGTATTCTAACCTGGCTTATTTATTTCAGGAAACTGACCCCCAAAAGAAGAGTGCTGAACACGATTATATCTCTCGGCGCACTGTGCGGCAGCATCATGACCGTCGTTGTATTATTTTTCCGCCATAACCCGGTTTTGACAAGAATTGAAAATATTTTTTCCGGCCAGGATCTTTCAGCAAGAGGACGAACAGAAGATGCTTATATAATAGCAGGGAAAATTTTGGAACAAAAAGACAAATACTGGGGCATTGGTGCAGGGCAGGTAAAAATTGCGGGGGCAGATATCATCCGTGAATATTACCTGTATTCTCCCTGGCATCCGGTTTCCATACCTAATGCAGTGGCGGAAACACTGGTTATTTTCGGTTGGACCGGAATTTTTCTCAGGTTTGGTATCGAAATATTTCTTTTCTTTTATACCAGGGTCTGGAGCAATTATTTCCGGCTGCTGCTTTTCTTTTTCATTTTTATATTTCAATTCGCCGGCAGTTTTATCACCAATATTGCCGAATATGTGATATGGATACTGGCTTTTACAAATGTGTTCAAACAGTTTGATGTTAAAACGCAACAAGTGCAATCGTACCATCCGGCAGATTTAGATGATTAATATACTTTTGTTATTCTTTTTTTCTTACCGATTCAAGCAGTAACGCTTCATATTCATCAATGATCTTTTCCCAGTTGTATTTCGTTTTTATTTTTTGAATATTCATTTCCTTTCTGTGGTAAATGGTACCAGCATCTTCAGGAGAATTGAGCAACCCGGTAATTTCTTCCCTGGAAGAAAAATAATCCGCATCATTTTCTAGAACATACTGGTTAAAAATATTTTGATGGGCAATAATATGACAACTACAGGCCATTGCTTCAAGCAGGGAAGGATTAGTGCCGCCTGACGAATGTCCGTGAAAATAAAATGAAGAAAAATACTTCAGGTTATTAAGTTCTTTCTGGTTATAGACT
>JAHEZF010000037.1 GCA_023251215.1 Sphingobacteriales bacterium
CGGGATCTACGCTGAAAGAAAGAAATTGGACAAAGTCTGCAGTTCGATCACCAACTTTTTCTGATTTCTTAATTGATTCCTGCAGCTTTTTAATGTTCATCGTCATACCGGGGCAAATGGTAGCACAATGCGTAAAGAAAAAATTGGCGACTATAATCTTAGGCACTGTATCTCCTGTTTCCGGATCAATTCTTACCATATCATGCAGCGAAACTTTCTTCCCTTCCTGGTTTGTCAATGTAAAATCAGGGATCTTGTGCCAGATCGTTTCATTCTTAATTTTTCCATTTACCACTTTTGATATAGTGCTATCTTCAAAAACAGGCTGTGGAATAGTGAGCGGGTTAAACTGCTTAATAATAAAGTACGCAGTCAATGGCAAGAGCACTGCCAATATCAATGCATATAATGCTGTCTTGTTCACAAAAAAGTTTTAAATAAAAAACCACTGTCCCGCCACAGGCAGGACAGTTGCTTGAAAATTATTTTAAATAAATTGTATTAATGTCCGCCTTTCTTCTCTGTTGTTCTTTCCTGGAAATGCTTATCATAATTATTGCGAAGATTCTTATAGGAATTTCCATCCCATAAAAATGCTGCGATAAACCAAATAAATAGCATCAGCGGAACAACGATCGTCATGATCATGTTCCTTATCTCATCGCCGAGGTGCATGAAAATAGAGACTATATAAAATGCTTTTGCCAAAGAAAGAATTACAATAGCTCCTTTAATACCGAGCACCAGGCCATGACTAAAATCAGGATTTTTATGAATAAAATAAATGGTAAAACCCATCCCTAACTCAATAATAGTAATAATGGACAATAGCCAGAATGTTTTTATAATCCTTCTTACATTCTCGCTGCCCGGAACGTGATGATGAAAAGTTACCTCTGATGCTATAGCCTGATGTTCCATACTCATATTTTCAAATTTCTTTTATTTCAGATTAAACAAGATAAAAACATAAGAACACAAATACCCAAACAAGATCCACAAAGTGCCAGTACAAACCAGCTTTCTCGATCATCAAATAATGACCTCTTCTGTCAAACACTCCTTTCGCCGTCATTGTTAGCATAATGATATTAATGATAACGCCTGAAAAAACGTGGAAGCCGTGGAAGCCTGTGATGCCAAAAAAGTATCCGCCAAATGCTATAGGTCCTTTTTCACGAATATGGGCATGTTCTAAATTTATGATGCCTGTCAATTGATCATTCGGCATCTTTTCCAAAGCATCTAATGCCACAGTTGTTCCTTCTTTTGGATACTCATGCGCAAGATGTACTAATGTTTCATGAGAGCTTACTGTCAATGCCTGTTGAACAACCGCAGGGTCAACATGTCTGCCCCATGGATTACCACCCATCGTCTGGCTTGCTAATTCGATCTTACCATCAACAAATACTCCATGTTCACCGGTGATAAGGTGATGCCATTCCCATGCCTGGCAGCTTAAGAATGCGATACCACCAAGAATAGTCCATAGCATCCATTTCATTACACCAGCTCTGTTGCTGCGATGACCTTCATGCACCGCCAGCACCATTGTTACCGAACTGGCGATAAGTATAAACGTCATTAAGCTCACAAACGCAAGCGGCAAATTTGTATGACCTGTTCCCGGAAATGCATTGAACACCACGTTCGGATCGGGCCAGAAGTTTTGAGAAAACCGAATGGTACCATATGAAATAAGGAACGCACCAAATGTGAAGGCATCACTCATTAAGAAATACCACATCATCAGTTTGCCATACTCTAAATTGAACGGGCTTCTGCCCCCATTCCACCATTTGGTCTGTTGCGCTGTTGCAGTTGAAGACATGTTGGTTACTTATATTTTACTTATCAATTTATTTTTTTGTTCCCATCATCATTACTACTATCATCTTCCGTTGCTCCGAAGGAGTGCCTTCGGCACGTCGCACTCTTCAGGGTTCTGTTCAATTATCAGCAATTGTGTCGTCCCGATTTTAACGGGAAGCCTGGCGAAGGGCACTATTTTATCCAAATAAAAAACACAAACAAATAGATCCAAAGGATATCAACAAAATGCCAGTATGTTGCCATCACTTCTATTCCTGTACTTGCATATGTTTTTGTTTGTCCAAAAAATGCTTTGATCAACATTACTATCAATGCAATGGCTCCGCCCAACACATGAAGTGCATGCAATCCAAATATCACATATAAAAATTGCCCTGCACCCGCAACACCCTTGAACTGGATACCGCTATTCCATAACTGCATAAATCCATTCCATTGCAATACAATAAACACAGCACCCAATATCATCGTTACAGCCATCAGCTGACGATAACGATTCATCTCTCTTTGTTTAAAAGAACGTAATGCCATTTGAATGGTAAGACTGCTCAACAGAATGGTGGCTGTTGAATACCAAAACACCTGTGGTGTTTTTACATCTTGCCAGTTGGGCTGACCGCTTTTAACTATATATGCGCTGGTAAGCCCGGCAAACATCATAATGATGCTGCCAATTGCTATCCACAACGTAAACTTATGTGGATGAATCTTTTTTCTTTGTTGCATACTCACTGCTTCCATATCACTTTATAATTTGTCACCAAGCAGTGCAAATAACACTACCGGTAAATAAATATAACTGCTGAACATTACTCTTCTTGCTGCTTTCACTTCCATTTCCCTGTATAGCCGTACACATTGCCAAACCATAAACAAGTTGGCTGCTGCCACTATAAAAAGACTAACGATCCCACTCATTCCAATCAAATAAGGAACTACACCAACCGGTAAAAGCAACAATGAATAGATCACTGTTTGCAATGCTGTAAATTTTGTTGGTCCTTTTTCACTTGGCAACAGTTTAAAGCCTGCAAGACTGTAATCTTTATATGCAATCCAGCATATAGCCCAGAAATGCGGGAACTGCCATAAAAATTGCAACCCAAATAAAACCCAACCACCAATTCCAAGCGTTTCATCACCGGCCGCCCAACCGATCAAGCAAGGCAATGCACCGGGAAAGGCACCAACAAGCACTGCCACAGCATTTACTTTTTTTAATGGCGTATAAATAAACGCATATAAAAAAAGACTAAACGCCGCAAGCCCTGCTGATGTCCAGTTGAAATAATGTCCAAGAATAAATATTCCAACTGAGCCGCCAATAATGGCAAATGTCCATGCTTCAGTTACACTCATCCTTCCTGCTGCAACCGGTCTGTTTGCAGTCCGTTTCATCATCGCATCTGTATTTTTTTCCACTGCCTGGTTAATAGCATTTGCGCTCCCGGTTACTAAAAGACCGCCGATAGCAAGCAATATTGTCATCCGCAAGGGATTCACATATTTATTTTCTATACCCGGCACTAACAAATAGGCAAGCACACTGGAAAAAACTACCATGATGCTTAATGCAAGTTTCCGCTGTTACGGAGTATCCAGGCTCTTAATGATCTTTGCTTTCATTTGCACCAACAGGTTCTGCTTGCGGAATAAATTCTCTTCCGTCTTTTGCATAATCATAAGCCCAGCGATGAACTTCCGGAATTTCGCCTGGCCAGTTACCGTGACCAGGATTGATGGGTGTTGTCCATTCAAGTGTATTAGAACCCCATGGATTTTGTGTACGGACTTTTCTTCCTTTAAAAATTGAATAGAAGAAATTGAATACAAACATCAGTTGCACGGCAAACACTATAATTGAAACAACAGTGATCATCTTATTCAGATCATCAAACTTATTGAATGAATGCCAATCCCTGAGATCAAGATAGCGGCGTGGCACACCGGCCAACCCCTCATAGTGCATCGGCCAGAAAATAAGATAGGCACCAACCATCGTAACCCAGAAATGAATATAGCCAAGCGTATGATTCAGAAAACGACCAAACATTTTAGGAAACCATTGATAAATACCTGCAAACATTCCAAACATAGATGCAACACCCATTACAATATGAAAGTGTGCAACAACAAATTTTGTATCGTGCAAATGAATATCGATAGTTGAGTTACCAAGAAACAAACCCGTTAATCCGCCAGAAATAAATAAGCTTACAAAACCAATGGCAAATAATGTGGCAGGTGTAAACCGTATATTACCCCGCCATAAAGTTGTAAGCCAGTTAAACACTTTGATAGCTGATGGCACAGCGATCAATAAGGTTAACAATACGAAGAAAGCCCCGAGGAAAGGATTTAATCCTGTTACAAACATGTGATGCGCCCAAACAAGGAAGGCAAGAATACAAATAGCAAACAACGAACCTACCATTGCCATGTATCCAAAGATTGGCTTTCGCGAATTCACACTTAGAATTTCCGACACCATTCCCATCGCCGGCAACAAAATGATATAAACTTCCGGATGACCGAAGAACCAGAACAGGTGTTGAAATAAAATTGCACTTCCCCCTTCGTTTGGTAATATTTGGCCTGCAACATAAATATCACTCAGGTAAAAACTTGTTCCAAGATTTCTATCAAACAAAAGAAGTATGGCCCCTGAAAGAAGCACAGGGAAAGAAAGTACGCCAAGAATTGCAGTGAAAAGAATAGCCCACATAGTAAGCGGCATCCTGGTCATGCTCATTCCTTTTGTACGCATATTTAAAATGGTTGCGATATAATTCAACCCACCAAGCAATGATGATACAATAAACATGGCCATGCTGACAAGCCATAGATCCATTCCAATCTTAGAGCCTTGCCCCGCCTGGTGCAATGCACTTAATGGCGGATATGATGTCCACCCACCAGATGCCGGACCTGTATGAACAAACAGTGAAGAAAACATAATGACACTGGCAATAAAGAAAAACCAGTAGGAAAGCATATTAAGAAACGGGGATGCCATATCTCTTGCACCTATCTGGAGAGGAATTAAAAGATTTGCAAATGTTCCGCTAAGACCTGCTGTTAGCACAAAGAATACAAGCACTGTACCGTGAATAGTTACAAGAGCATAATAAAATTCTGGTTGTATCACTCCACCCTTTGCCCACTTACCAAAGAAAGTTTCCAATATTGGAAATGTTTGTTCAGGAAAACCTAATTGCAAACGAAAAAGCACAGAAAACAAGCCTCCAATAATGGCCCATATAATACCAGTGATCAGAAATTGTTTGCCGATAGTTTTATGATCCTGGCTGAAAACATATTTGGTGATAAACGTTTCTTTATGATGATGGACATGATGCTCATCATAATGAACCTCATGATGGGTAATTACCCCGGCATGTCCATGCATATTTGCGTCGTTACTCATAGTTCACTGTTTAAGATTATCCCGCCCGGGGCGGGACTATCAAAAAAATTTATTGTCTCAATTGCGGCGTTGCTGCTGCAAGTTTGTTATCCGTTGAATCTTTTTTCGGAGCATCCGGATCCAATGCTGGATGCGCCAAATAAAATTTAGGTTTTTGTTTTGCCATCCACAGATCAAATTCTTCTTGTGACTCCACAATAATTCTTCCTCTCATTCCAAAATGCCCCTGGCCACACAACTGGTCACATGAAATTTCATAAACAAAATCAGGATCGCCTGTTTCTTGCATCATCTGCATTGTTGTCTTGATGGGTGTAAACCACATAGTAGTTGGTGTGCCGGGCACAGCATCCATCTTCAGGCGAAAATGAGCAAGACCTACATCATGGATCACATCTTTTGAATTGATGATAAGCTTTACAGGTTTATTTACTACGAGGTGCATTGGGTCACCGGGTGGTACATAAATATCATCCTTGTTTGTAGAGTCTTCCCACAACTGGCCCAATGGATTGTTGGCCCCTTCATCAATTGCCCTGTAAAATTTTTTTCCTATTACTTTATCTTTTCCCGGATAACGAAACTCCCATTTAAACTGGCTACCTGTCACTTCAACCTGCATGGCATTTTCAGGAGCTTCCCCGGTAATTCTGAACCAGTAAAACAAACCAAAGCCAACCATTACTGTTAAAACGATTGCCGGCACAGCAGTCCACAATACCTCCAGTTTATTATTATGCGGATAATAATAAGCTTTTCTTTTATCTGATTCCTGGTATTTGTAGGCAAAGAAAAAAAGAATAAACTGTGTGATCACAAAAACGATACCTGTAATAATAAGTGTGATCTTCATCATATTGTCAACATCATGACCATGATCGGAAGCAGCTGAACCAAATTGAAGAATTTTGCCGCCCAATTTTTCATTGTTATAATAAACACCAATCAAACCGAGTATAAGAAATACCAATAATAAAAATCCATTGATCCTGTTATTCTGTTTCCTTGATTTCTCTTCTCCACGCATTACTGCTACATACTCACTTGCCTTTGCTATCTGGAATGTGATCAAAAAGCCAAGCAACAAGATCAGAATAATGAAAGTCGTTTGCATATTCTTTTGTTCAGTTATTTTTTCAATTCAGTTTTTTGCTTCAAAAGTTCCAGGGGTTTAAAATCTTCCATAAGTTAAAGTCATTTCAGCAGTAAATACAACCTTTGAAACCTATTGAACCTTTTAAACTTATTCAACCTTTCCCTACGTATGATGTATCACACTCTCTTTAAAGAACGGATGGTTCTTAGGCACCACCGGGTGTTTTGCTAATGTTCTACCCACTATAAACAAGATCAATCCCACAAATCCAAGACCAACTCCGATATCATACAACATCATTGGCACATGATCTCCTGAGTTTGCCGGCTGCACCATCTGGAAAAAGTCAAGCCAGTGACCGAAAATGATCATCACAGCAAGGATCGTCACCGTTGTATAATTTCTTTTGGCTCCTCTTTTCATCAACAATAACAATGGCGCTATAAAATTGATGATGATATTTAAAAAGAAAATACCACGATAAGGCCCTTCCACTCTTGGCTCAAAATATTTTGTTTCTTCCGGTTGGTTACTATACCAGATCAGCATGTATTGGCTAAACCATAGATAGCACCAAAACACGGAGAATGCGAACATGAATTTTCCCAGGTCATGTAAATGCTCTTCATTGGTATATTCCAAATATCCTTTGTTCTTCAGATAAATAACAAATAAAGCGATCAATGCCATACCGGAAACGAAAGTGCTTGCAAAAGTATACCAGCTATACATTGTGCTGAACCAATGCGCATCAATACTCATTAGCCACAGCCAGGGAACAGTTGACATTACGGTTAATGCAAACACAAAAAGGAACAGCGCCGACCAAACGGTATTCGTCCACTGGTACTGCTTTCCTTCTTCTACACTCATTTTTCCTTTGTCTGTGCTTAATGATAAGCTCCTGATCTTTCTTCCTAATAAAGACCAAAGTGTAATTGTCAATATAGTCCAGACAGTAAAAAATGTTTTATTAAGAAAAGGAGATTTATGTTCCAGAATTTCATCAAGGCGCTTCTCATCTGTCCAATGATAAATAGCATGGTCTCCGCCAAAAACGATCGCTAATAAAATAGCTCCGCAAATTACTCCTATCACTGGCACCGCTGATGCAATAGCTTCCGCCACTCTTCTGAAGCTCATCGTCCATCCAGCCCATGCAAGAATGGTGGCAGAAATAAAAAACATGGCGGCGTTTACAACCAGTAAAAAGAAAACACTGTTTTGTAAAAGACTTGACCAAAATCTTGCTCTTTCATGCTCATCATTGCTGGCGCCATGAGTAACATAAAGCAAAATGATAGATATGATACCCACAGCCATCAATCCAAACGACCACAAGTTGTATCGCTTAGGTATTTCGAAATGTTCCCGGATAGTCATCAGTTTACCATTTATTATTCTTCAAAAATCTTTTTACTTTTTTGCAATTGCCGAACTGTCAGCAGCCTGTGTTGCTGCCGGCTTATTCGCTGCTGTTTGTCTTCCTTTTACAAAATGAACGATCATCCAGCGTTGTTTTGATGTAAGCTGCGATGCATAACTTCCCATCGAACGAATTCCATACGTCGTCACATAAAACATTCTGCCATCAGGCATTTTTGAAACAACTGGATCACCCACCAAATTTTTTGGCGCTGCAGCAAACGGGCCATTACCTCCATTATATAATGGACCATTTCCATCTAACTTATCGCCATGACATATTCCACAGTTAACAAGATATAGTCTTGCCGCTTCAATTGAATCTGCAGAATTTAACGGAGCTAAAGGATTTGGGATATTTCCGGCTGCTACATAATTCACAGTGTCTCCCATCTTATCCATTGCTAAAGGAAACTCCGGCATTTCACCTCTTGCCACTGTACCAGGTACCGGCATCCTGTCATAATAAATCTTTCCATCAGCTTGCGTTGGGTCATTTGTAAATTTCGATGAATCCAAAGCAGCATAGGTTTCATAAGCACGGCTATATGCCATGTCTGGCATATAAAAACGTCCAGTACTTCTTTTACCTCTGCAACTGCTCAACAGTAAGCCACCAGTAATAACAGCAATAATGATCACAAATTTTTTCATCCTCAATTTTTTTATTCTTTATACTACAGCTCCCTCTGGTTTCTTTTCAAAAACTTCTGATTCTTTATCGTATCGCCCAAGCCACCAGCGGTCTTCTCTTTGATCCACTTTCACGTCTTTGGCACCCAGGCTTTGTAAAAAAGATATTGTTTCAGCTTCATTTGTTTTATCCGTACATGCCAGTGCCATTAAAAAAATATCGTCAGTTGATCGAAAATTAAAATGTTCTTTTTTAACAAATGGCGCCAGTTGGCACAGGTAACAAAACGTAAGCACCATGCCCACTGAAGAAAATAAAACCGTTAATTCAAATGTAATAGGTATCCATGCTGGCAATGAGAAATAGGGTTTACCACCGAAGTTAAGAGGCCAGTCATATGCTAATGCCCATGAGATAAAACCTAATGCCGTAGCAGTGCCGGTAATAGCATAAATAAAACCGGCTGTATGCAGGCTGGTATCACGAAGACCCATTGCCGTGTCCAATCCATGAATTGGGAATGGCGTGTACACATCATGAATTTTATATCCGGATTTGCGAACTTTCTTCACGGCAGGAAATAATGCTGCCTCATCATCAAAGCTGCCTACTATGTATTTTCTTATTGCCATAATTAATTAGTTCAAAGTTTTTAGTTCTGAGTTCAGAGTCTCCTGACTATTGACTCTGAACTATTGACTCCCGACTTCACTACGCCCCATGATCATGAGAATGTTCTTCAGCAAATGCTTCTGTTGGTTGTAACTCCAGTTTATCCATTCTGTCCTTTTGCTCGTCACCACTTCTTTTCAAAATATGTTTGATCTCCGCCAAGGCTATTACCGGGAAGAATTTTGAGAACAGGAAATAACAGGTAAAGAATAAACCAAAGGTTCCCAAATAAAATCCGACTTCCCAGATTGTGGGTCTATAATACACAGACCATGCTGACGGCAAATATTCACGATATATGGAAGTAACAATAATTACAAACCTTTCAAACCACATCCCCACATTTACCAGGATAGACATAAAGAATGTTACTACGAGATTTCGTCTCATTTTTCTTATCCAGAAAAACTGCGGGGAAACAACATTACAAAACATCATGATCCAATAGCTCCATCCAAGCGGGCTGTTCACATTAAGACGGTTTTGGCCAAATGCGAACCATTCATATTTGTTGGCTCCATACCATGCAATGAACAACTCAGTCAAATAGGCAATACCAACAATCGAACCCGTCAACACAATGATCTTATTCATTACATCGATGTGTTCGATGGTAATGTATTCTTCAAGACCCAAAACTTTTCTTGTTACCACCAATAATGTTTGCACCATGGCAAATCCTGAGAAGATGGCACCCGCAACAAAGTAGGGCGGAAAGATTGTTGTATGCCAACCCGGAACCACAGATGTGGCGAAGTCGAAGGAGACTATCGTATGCACTGACAATACAAGCGGTGTACTCAATCCTGCTAATACCAACGCTAATGCTTCATGACGCTGCCAATGCTTGGTGCTTCCTGTCCATCCCAATGCAGTCATGCCATAAAAAAACTTTCTCCATTTCTTTTTTGCACGATCACGCAATGTAGCCACATCGGGCACTAATCCTGTATACCAGAATAAAAGTGAAACAGTAAAATATGTTGATATCGCAAACACATCCCATAATAGCGGCGAGTTAAAATTTATCCATAACGGACCTCTTGTATTCGGATAAGGCAATACAAAGAATGCATCCCATACACGACCCATGTGCCAGATAGGAAACTGGCCGGCGCATATTACCGCAAAAATTGTCATCGCTTCAGCGGCACGGTTCACACCCGTTCTCCAGCCCTGGCGGAATAATAATAAGATCGCAGAGATCAATGTACCGGCGTGACCAATACCG
>JAHEZF010000038.1 GCA_023251215.1 Sphingobacteriales bacterium
GCAGGATGAGTGCATCGAAGTAACACCTAAAAATGTCCGGATGCGTAAGGTTATACTTGATGAAGACGAAAGAAGAAAACAAAGCAAACGGATGAACGTTGTGACTGCATAATAAATCCAGATTTATTTATTGGTAGACTTACTTAATTGTAAAAAAATGTTCTGATAAGAGGCTGAGAGCTTCCATAATTAATGACGGCTCTAACAGGTAAGTTTTCGCTGTTATACTCATATACTCTATTTTCTATAATAGTGCCATTAACTGGATTAAACATTGAAGTAATATTGTTGAGACTCTTGGGTTCGGCCCCAAAATTATACAAATGATAATGTCTGATTCTGTTAAAGGGATTAACAGCAGAATCATATTTGAACCATACAATATCAGTACTATACCAGTTTGGATCTATAGTTTTCATTTCTACAACATTCCCTCGGGTATCATATCTGTAGATATAATAAAAATCAATTGCTTCAAAGGTCCCCACCCGCCTGTATTGAGTATCGGCAATACATCTTCCATTGGCATCATAAGTAAAAGTATAGAAGACAGACCCATTGCCATAAGTTTCTCTCACCTTTCTCCCTATTAAATCATATTCTATTACAGAATAAAGCCTTTCAGAATCATTATTATTTTTTGCGAAAGTTTTTACAGGTAAGTCTTGGCTATTATATTCTATTCTGTATTCATAGTTTCCCCAAGCAGGTGGCATAACAAAACCGTATTGATTGTTGTAAATAATTTTATTAACCAACCCCGATGCAGTATAATTATAGAGAGTCCTGTTTTCCTGAGAAGTTGTTTGAATGCTATCAATAATTTTGATTAAATAAGTTGGAGTTGTTGTAGGTAAAAAATTAAGGTTCTCTTTTTTTCTACACGAAAAAAACAGAAATAACAAGAGATAAAATATAAAAGCTTTTTTCATCATCATTGCTTTTCTAAAATATTATTTAAAGATAATATCTTTTAAATAAAACAGGGTTTGATGGTCTTTCTTTGTTGTTCCCTCAAAAACAGGTTCAGGAATTCTTGAGTTTCTTTTTGATTACTTATTATTTTAAATATTTATTCAGTGTTTCCACATATTTCAACGAGTTGGTAGTATTTAAAGCCTTTAGTTCAGCAATCATTTTTTTCAACGGTTTCTTTTATTTGTGATGTTAAGTTACATGATTTTGATCCTGTCCGCATGCTCATTACCATGAATTTTCCAACATTCTGCATTTGTTTCTTTTGTAATTTTGCTTTAAATAAAGCTGCAATGAAAAAGTGGGTACTGATACTATCCTTCATCATTCTTAATTCCTTGTTCCCTGTTCGATATTCCTTCGCCCAATGCTCTATCTGTACCAAAACAGCCCAGCAACTGGGAGAGAAACCTGCCAAAGGAATGAATTCCGGTATTCTTTATCTCGCTTTTGCTCCATTTGTAATTGCCGGGTTTGTGGCGTTCAGGTGGTGGAATAAGAATAAAGGGTAGTGGTAAATAGCGAGTGGTAAGTGGGGAACAGAAAATCTTTATCCCACTCGCTATTTACTACTTGCCATTACCCCTTCCAATGTCAAATGTGTGTCATCACAAAACGGCGGGGTTTTGGTTTGCTTGCACTGACAGAAATAAACTTCTTCTTCTTTATCAAATTGCATTTTTACACTTTTGAAAGGAGTATTTTCAATGAGTTTATGTTTGCTGTCACAGAAAGGTTGCTTCTCACTCAGGCCGCAGCTGCACCATGAATACACTTTACCTGGTTCCACTTTTACAACAGCGGGTTCGCATTCAGCCATTCGGGGTAATCCTTTATTGAGTATAGTTTCCATAGTAATTATTTACCGGCAATAAATTGATAGAGGTTGAAACCGCCTTTCTGGTAAGCTGTTTCTATTTCTTTTTTAAGATTTGTTTTATCAATGTCTTTCATCCTCTTTTGTTCTATCAGGGAAAAGGCTCTTTCTGCCAGCAGCCAGAATTTTTTATCCGGCAAATGAGCTTTTTGAAGCTGGTGAAGAATAATATCAAGCAAATCTTTTACACCTTCATTCTGTAAAGCCACCGTTTTTACCACTGGCACTTCATTGTAATGAGCGCTGAATGCCGGGGCCAGCATCATCCGTAGGTTTTTGACGAACGTATCTGCACCGGGGCGATCACTTTTATTCACTACAAAAATATCAGCTATCTCCATCAGTCCGGCCTTCATGGTTTGCACTTCATCACCGGCTTCCGGAACCACCACTACAACTGTTACGTCTGCCAATCCCGCAATTTCAATTTCACTTTGCCCGACACCAACTGTTTCAACGATGATATGATCAAAATGAAAAGTTTTGAGCAGATCGGTTATTTCAATGATCTTCGGATGCAGGCCGCCCATGGATCCTCTTGTGGCTAATGAGCGGATAAATACAGCAGGATGAATGTACCATTTACTCATCCGGATACGGTCGCCTAATAAAGCGCCAAGATTAAATGGAGAAGAAGGATCTATACACAGAACAGCAACTTTTTTACCCTCATTAACCAACAGGCCAATTAGGGAATCAACCAGCGTACTCTTTCCGGCTCCCGGGGGACCAGTTATGCCGATGATCTTTGTATTAGAAACAGGAAGTAACTGAAGCAGGGTTTCATAACCGGGTTGTTCATTTTCCACAAGCGAAATACTTCTTGCCAATGTTTTTACATCGCCTTGTTTTATTTGCTGTAACAGATCCTGCCACATGAACCAGTATTTTATTTAAATCGTCAGGCTACAACTTACATCTTTTATTTTTCACCTGTATCTTGCGGGGAACAAAATTAGGAACCGGTAAATGAACAATTGGCGAAAACAATTACTTTTTTATAATATGCTGGCTATGCTGGCATCATTGTTTCTGTCGCGGGTGGCTTTATCTGTCACGATGCTCTCATTTTTTATATTTTCTTTTTTCCATTCAGATATAAAAGGACATATCCGCAACTTTTTTTCTTCGTCTCTTTTATGGGGAATGAGTTTGTTGTTCTTTTTGCCCGTCCTCTCAGGTTTGTGGAGTAATGACGTACAGGCATGGGCAGATAAAATTATTATAAAGCTGCCTTTATTTTTCATGCCGCTGGCTTTTGCCGCTCCCTTTGGCTTTTCAAAAAAAGAATGGCTAAAGCTTGCTTTTGTATTCATTACACTGGTTACTGCCGGCACCATATGGAGTATGTTCCATTATATAACAAATATGCCGGCTGTGGATGAAAGCTACCTGCGGGCAAAATCAATTCTTACTCCTCTTGGAAACGACCATGTGCGGTATAGTTGGATGCTGAATGTGGCCATATTGCTTTCAGCCTGGTTATGGATAACGGAAAAGACGGCTACCAAATTTGTCAGATGGTTTTTGGTAATAATAACTTTTTGGTTGATCCTTTTTCTGCATATCCTTGCGGCCCGTACAGGATTATTTTCTTTCTACCTGATGATAATAATTACCCTGGGATGGATGATTGTTCAAAAATCCAAACCATTATGGGTAATAACTTTATTCATGTTGGCTGTTGCTTTGCCGATTGCTGCTTATTTTATTCTCCCCACATTTCATAACCGGGTCAGGTATTTTATGTATGACCTGAATTATTTTAAGGAAGCACATTATCTGCCCGGCGCCAATGATGCCGTAAGGGTGATTTCGTTAAAAGCGGGATGGAATGTTATGAATGAACATCCGGTTACAGGTGTAGGATATGGGGACGTTTTAAGTAAAACACAAAAATGGTATAGTATCCATTACCCGCAAATGGCAGAAGCAGATAAAATATTCCCCAGCAGCGAATGGCTTATGTACGGGGCTGCCTGTGGCTGGCCCGGTCTGCTGCTTTTTGGATTTATAATGATTGTACCGTTTTTATTGCGGGTAAAAAATAAATTACCCTGGTACTTGCTGAATAGTACTGCCAGTTTCAGTTTTCTTTTCGACATTGGCCTGGAAGTTCAGTTCGGCATTTTTATCTACTCATTTATTATATTATCGTGTTGGAAATGGCTGAAACCTGAAAAGGTGTAATCTTTGCAATTGTTATGCAATCCTTATCGGTAGTAATAGTTTGTAAAAACGAAGTGGATATTATCGGCCGCACACTGCAAAGCCTGCGGGGGCTTACTGATGATATTGTGGTATATGATAACGGCAGTACAGACGAAACCCGGAAGATGGTAAAGCAATTTAATGTGCAATTACATGAAGGCAGTTGGGAGGGATTTGGTAAAACAAAGAATAAAGCAATTTCACTGGCCTTGTACGACTGGATATTAAGCCTTGATTCGGATGAAACCGTGGACGACGAACTGAAGGGATCCCTGATGGCGGAACAATTAAAAGACGAAACAACAGTCTATGAGGTTAGTTTCAAAAATTTCCTGGGCAAAAAACATTTGAAATACGGGGAGTGGGGAAGAGATAAGCACATTCGTTTATTTAATCGTAAAAATATTTGCTGGGATGATGCCCCGGTGCATGAACAATTAATAGTTCCGGAAGGAACGAAGAAAAAAAAACTCAAAGGACATCTCCTGCACCGGACGATGAAAGATTTATCAGAGTATTCATCAAAGATGAACGAGTATGCCCTGCTGAATGCAGAAAAATATTACCGGCAGGGGAAAAAAGCATCCTGGTTTAAGATACGGATGGCCCCCGGGTTTACTTTTCTTAATTATTATTTTTTAAAATTTGGTTTTTTAGACGGGCATGAGGGATTTGTTTGTGCAAAAATGACCGCTTATTATACATTTCTGAAATATGCAAGACTAAGAGAACTGAAGAATATCGAACAGATGAATAACGAACAAAGAACACCGAAGTAAAGACTCTTGTATCCTTCATCATTCGACATTCCTTGTTCGATATTCAATAATTTGCATAAAACTTGTTTTAAAAAAGTGACAAACTTCATTCCTATATTCCCTCTTGGTATTGTTGTGTATCCGGGTGAAAATATGAACCTGCATATATTTGAGTCCCGGTATAAACAGCTTATCACTGAATGTAATGCCGGAAATAAACCATTTGGCATTCCTGCTGTTATTGAAAAAAAAATGCAGGATTATGGGTCATTGATGCAGATAACAGAACTGTCACAGCTTTATGATAACGGGGAAATGGATATCAAAACACAGGGAGTAAAAGTGTTTCGCATACTGGAAGTGATCAAAGAGGTACCAGACAAATTATACAGTGGCGCTATTGTCAACTACCCGCATAATAATGAGCAGGGCAACCCGGAAGTGATGCGGAAAGTAATGAACGGCATCCGGAACCTGCACAAACTATTAAAAATAAATAGTCCTGATATCTATCGGGATAAAAAAGAAGATGGTGAATTGAAATGTTATGACGTAGCACATCATATAGGCCTTTCGCTGGAAGAAGAATATGAGTTACTTGCTTTGTTTGATGAAAGCCAACGGCTGGAATATGTGAAGCGGCATCTCGCTAAAGTAATTCCCCTGTTGGCAGGCATGGAACAATTAAAAGAAAAAATAAAATTGAACGGTCACTTTAAAAATTTTGAAGGGTTTGATCTGGAGTCGTAAGATCGCCTGAAAAAAATATTCATGTCAACTACTCTCTGTTTTGATTTTGGCAATACAAGAAAAAAAGTTGCTGTTTTTCACGAAGCAGAAATGAAAGAAGTTATTGTATTGCCCGATGATTCAACAAAAACCATTCAATCTCTTATTGACCAGTTTCATCCTGCGAAATCAATTCTGTCTTCTGTTATAGAACATAATACGGCAATTGAAGAATTGCTGGCAACTAAAACAAAATTTCATAAGCTAAACCATCTTACTAAAATTTCATTTACCACCCCTGTTGGCAAACCCGAAACTATTGGTGCAGACAGGTTAGCCTTATCTGCTGCCGCCGTTTATTATTATCCGAAGAAAAATAATCTTGTGATTGGTTTGGGTACCTGCATTACTTATAATTTCATCAACAAGTATCATGAATTTATTGGCGGAGCTATTTCACCGGGAATGGAAATGCGGTTGAAAGCATTGAATTATTATACCGCCAGATTGCCATTGATAAAAGCCGACAGTAATATTCCATTAATTGGTTATGATACCAACACAAATATTTTAACGGGAGTAGTATTGGGTATGGCTAAAGAGATCGATGGTTTTATTGATGCATATAAAGAGAAGTTCAGGAACTTTAACGTCCTGTTAACCGGGGGTGATATAGCGTATTTGGGTTCGCACCTGAAAAACAAGATATTTGCAGACCCTGATTTAATATTTAAAGGTCTGTATGCAATTAGTAAAGTTAATAACCCCTGAGAAGATCAAGGCGTTACACGGTATCCGTTTGACGTTTGTGGTTTTGTTTTTTACTGCATTTTCCAATGCTTTTTCACAGGATAATTCGCCTTATTCCCGGTATGGTATCGGTGATCTTGTTCCGCCCACACATATTATCAGCCGGGCAATGGGTGGAATATCTGCTGGCTATTCTGATCTTCTTTCCATCAATTTCAATAACCCGGCATCCTATGCATCATTTCAGACAAAAAAAGAATTAAAATCCAAAAAAATGGCAATGGGAAGGGCTATTCTTGACCTTGGGCTGAATTTTGAAAACCGTACATTAAAGGAACCACCCCCTGCAAAAAAATTTATGGCCAGCAATGCCCTGTTCTCTTATGTACAGATAGGAGTACCCATCAAGCCCAACTGGGGTTTAAGTTTTGGTTTACGTCCTGTTTCAAGAATCAGCTACAAGATCATCCGGAATGAAAAATTATATGATCCCATCACCGGTCTTCCAATTGATAGCTCCTCTACACGTTTTGAAGGAGACGGCGGTTCCTATCTCGCATCTATGGGAACAGGCTTTGTTTTATTTCACCGGGATAAGGGAAATGGTATGGAAGAAAAACTAAGTGTTGGCATCAACGCTGGTTATTTCTTCGGCAAAAAAGATTACAGTGTTAAAAGAAGTCTTATCAATGACACAGTGGATTATTTTCAGGCTAATTATGAAACCAGGACATCATTTGGCAGTTTATATTTTACTGCCGGGGCACAATATAAAACAGTCCTGAATAAAGAAAAGAAGATTTCACTTACCGTTGGGGCTTATGGCGACTGGAGCCAGAAGCTGAAAGCATCACAGGATATTTTAAGAGAAACATTTGTATTTGATGATAACCTGGGTGAAGTAAGATTAGATAGTGTGTCCGACCAGAAGAATATAAAGGGCAAGATCATTTATCCTTCTTCTTATACTTTTGGATTTGTAGCTGAAAAAAATCCGCAAGCTAAAAAAGGCGGTTGGTTGGTTGGTATTGATTTTACCCAACAAGGCTGGAATAAATATCGTTTTTACGGGCAAAAAGATTCAGTGCAAAACAGATGGGAGCTGCGTGTTGGTACCCAGTTGCGTCCTGCGCCAAAAAGAAATTATTTCAGCAACGTATCCTACCGTGGCGGCTTTTCCGTTGGACCCGATTATATTAATGTAAAAAATAAATTATCACAATACGGAATTACATTCGGACTGGGCCTGCCTGTTGCCAATTACAGAAGTTCTTATGCCAGCGCCAACCAGGCTACGTTAGTCAATGTGGCATTTGAATACAGCAAAAGAGGAAATAATAATAATTTGCTGAGGGAAAATATGTTCCGGGTGTCCATTGGTTTTTCACTCAGCGATTTCTGGTTTATCAAACACAAGTATGAATAACCATTTCCAGCTTTATACAAAAATCATTTATGCAGCGGCCTTCATTACAGGCTGCTGTTTTGTTTGCAGTTGCGAAAACGATGAAAAAGCGGTGAATGACCTTACAAAAAATGTGGTCATGAAAGAAGAGGCACGGGATGTTGAAAGTTATCTGAGCCAGGAAGGAAAGATGAAAGCAAAATTAAAAGCTCCGCTGATGCTGCGTGTGGCAGCCGATACTGTTTATGTTGAATTTCCCCGGTCTCTTCATGTTGATTTTTATGATGACAGTACTAAAATAGAAACATGGCTGGATTGTAAATACGGAAAATACTTTGAAAACCTGAATAAGGTTTATTTACGGGACAGCGTGGTGGTAATAAATGTGAAAGGCGATACTTTAAAAAGCCCGGACCTGTGGTGGGACCAGAATACAAAATTGTTTTATACCGATAAATATGCCGAGTACCATGCCAAAGACAAAAACATTTATGGCGGTAAAGGGCTGGAGGCTACTCAGGATATGACTAGCATAACTTTTAAATATCCCACCGGAACGGTACAGGTTTCCGAGAATGGGTTTCCCAAATAAAGGCTGATTAATATTTTGAGGCGCTTGCCCCGCTGTGAAGCGGGCTACATCAATTTATTCTTTGTGCCGGGGGTAAAGCCCAAAGGGCTTTAATGTAAGTAACCGTTGGTGAAACCGATGGTAAAGAAATGAAGCCCGTACCTAACCCCAACGGGGTTGAATGCAGTTCCTTTAAACGCCTCAAAAAATTAATTTTCCTAAATAAGTGAACTCACTTTCTTTGAGGGTTGTTACTTCTTTAATTAACTTCAAACTTGAAACCGCCAACTTCAAATTTTTTTAGTATGGAATATCGCCGCATGGGTAAAACCGGGTTACAACTGAGTGTACTTTCTTTTGGAAGCTGGGTAACTTTTCATAAACAGATAGATGACTATGTTGCCGATGAACTGATGGGTATTGCTTATGATCAGGGCGTCAATTTTTTTGATAATGCCGAAGTATATGCCTTGGGAGAAAGTGAGAAGATGATGGGCCGGGTATTAAAAAATAAAAACTGGGACCGCACTTCTTATATTGTCAGCAGCAAAGCATTTTGGGGTTGGAGGGGGAAAAGCAATAAACCGAATCAGACAGGGTTGAGCAGAAAACATTTAACAGAGGCATGCCACGAAGCCTTGCAGCGGTTGCAACAGGATTATCTCGACATTTTTTTCTGTCATCGTCCCGACAAAAATGTACCGATAGAAGAAGTGGTGTGGACAATGAACGTTCTCATTCAACAGGGAAAAATTTTATACTGGGGCACCAGCGAGTGGAGCGGCGTAGAAATAATGGAAGCGCATCGGGTAGCGCATCAATATAGTTTGATCGGCCCTGCTGTGGAGCAGCCGCAATACAATTTGTTTGAGCGGAATAAAATGGAAAATGAATTTCTGATGGTTTTCAGAACCGAAGGCATGGGAACCACTATATGGAGCCCGTTAGCGTCAGGATTGTTAAGCGGAAAATATAACATTGGTATTTCCGAAGGCAGCCGTTTTGCATTATCGGGATTTGACTGGCTGAAAGACCGGTGGATGAAAGAACATCTTTTGGAAAAAGTGAAACAACTTAATGATCTGGCGTCAAACCTCGGCATATCATTGCCACAACTGAGCATTGCCTGGTGTATCAAAAATCCGAATGTAACAACAGCCATACTTGGAGCCACCAAAAAAGAACAATTGCTGGAAAATCTTAAATCGCTGGATGCTGTTCCAAAACTGAATGATGAGGTGTTGCAACAGATGGAAGATATTGTTCAGACAAAGCCGGTTTTGCCGGAACATTAAAAAAACCCCGGAGATGATCCGGGGTCTTCAGTTACGTTGAGTCAGGCATAACCGTAATGTTATTCAATTACAGCCTGGTTTTGGCTCAAGGTGTTTTTTTCTCGCAGGAACTTGGATTTGTAAAACGGGACCATTTTACAAATCCTATACTCCAAATGGTTTGCCAAAACACTCCTGGATATTTTTTATAATGCCGGATTATTTGTTCTACTAAGTAGGAGTACCAAAGATTGCAGGTATAACAACGAACTCTTTCTTTATCTTCATTCAAAATAACCAGTCATGTCATTTCAAAATAAAACCGTCCTTATTACCGGGGGAACCAGGGGAATTGGTAAAGCTATCGGGATACGGCTGGCAAAAGAAGGAGCCAACATAGTAATTGCCGCCAAGAGTGTGGAAGAAAATCCCAAACTCGGGGGTACTATTTTTTCTGCAGCCGCAGAAATAGAAGCCGCCGGGGGCAAAGCATTAGCTGTTCAATGCGACATACGGTTTGAAGAGCAGATTCAAAATGCAGTGGATAAAGCGGCAGAAAAATTCGGGGGTATTGATATACTCGTTAATAATGCTTCAGCTATATCGCTTACTTCTACCGAACAAACAGAATTTAAACGATTCAACCTGATGCACGACATTAATGTCCGGGGAACTTTTTTTGTAACCAAAGCCTGTATCCCACATTTAAAAAAATCAACCAATGCTCATATACTTACTTTATCACCACCCATTAACCTTGATCTAAAA
>JAHEZF010000242.1 GCA_023251215.1 Sphingobacteriales bacterium
CGGTTCAGGAATAAATATGTTCTCAAGTGTGATGGGATGATCATCAGTACATAATGTATCCCCGGTTTTAATTTCCTTGAAACCTACCGCTGCGCCAATATCGCCTGCTTCGATAATATCGATAGGATTTTGTTTATTGGCAAACATCTTCATGATACGGCTGATGCGTTCTTTCTTACCACTCCTTACATTCAATACATACGAACCGGCATTGAGGTGACCAGAATAAACTCTGAAAAAAGCTAAACGACCTACAAAAGGATCGGTCATGATCTTAAACGCCAGGGCGGCAAACGGCTCTTTGGCATCCGGTTTACGGGTTTCAATTTTACCCGTTTCGGGATTGATACCCTCTACGGCTTCAATATCAATAGGAGATGGCAAATAGCGACAAACGGCATCCAACGCCGTCTGCACGCCTTTATTCTTAAATGAAGATCCGCACATCATTGGCACAATGCTCAGGTCAATAGTTGCTTTGCGGATGGCTTCATGCATTTCATCTTCAGTAATAGAATTGGGGTCTTCAAAAAATTTCTCCATCAATTTATCATCGTATTCTGCCACGGCTTCAACAAGACTTGCTCTCCATTCTTCAGCTTCGGCTCTCATATCGTCAGGAACAGGGATTTCATCGAAAGTCATTCCCTCTGTCTCCATATGCCAGATTATTCCTTTCATTTTGATAATGTCAACCACACCTATAAAATTATCTTCAGCCCCGATTGGTAATTGAAGAGGTACTGCTTTTGAGCCCAGCATCTCCTTTACCTGTTTTACCACATTCAAAAAGTCGGCACCGGCACGGTCCATTTTGTTTACAAAACCGATACGGGGAACATTGTAACGGTTGGCCTGGCGCCATACCGTTTCAGATTGGGGTTCTACACCATCAACAGCAGAAAATAACGCAATCAAACCATCCAACACCCTCATAGAACGTTCTACTTCTACAGTAAAGTCAACGTGACCAGGAGTATCAATGATATTAAAATAATATTTCTTGGTTTCGGGAGTAGGTTTACCCAATGCAGTTGGGAAGTTCCATTGGCAACTGACCGCAGCAGAGGTAATCGTAATACCCCTTTCCTTCTCCTGCTCCATCCAGTCCGTCGTAGCGGCGCCATCATGCACTTCACCGATCTTATGGATCATACCCGTGTACCGCAGGATACGTTCGGTAGTGGTGGTTTTTCCGGCATCAATGTGAGCGGCAATACCAAAGTTTCTTTGAAATCTTAAGTCAGTCATGACTTGTTTATTTTCAGTTGTTTATTAAGTTAAAAATACCCCATTTGAAATGGGTGTGCAAAGGTAATGAAATCAATGGGAAAAAAGGCTTTAATGTTTTATTAATGAGAGTGCTGTGGATAAATTGAAAGACGAATAATATGAATGAGTTTATAAGCAAAGATGAACCAGGTAAGCTGTTGGCTTATTATGAGAATCCATTCAGATATTATCGGCCTGGGTTTTGGAACCGCTTTTTACAGTAAAAGCAAAGTGTATATACCTGTGGCTTATCTTTTTTTATTGAACGGCTTACAGGCACTAAAATTTATTCATTAAAACTGAATTTAAATTTTGTTATTAAGTATGAATCATTGTAATTTCAATCTGCTAATAAAAAATAATTCGAAACTTCATTGTTAACCTCCAAAATTTTATTGTATGGCTTCCAAAAAGAAAGCAAAACCCGCCAGCCGCAAAAGGGCTAAATCTGCTCCCCGCAAGAAAGCAAGAGCTAAAAAAACAATAAAGAGAAAAGCCGCGCCTAAGAGAGTTGCTAAAAAGAAAACGGCTCCAAAAAGAAAAGCCGCTAAAAAAATTATAAAGAAAGTTGCCAAACGTTCTGCTCCTAAAAAAGCAGTAAAGAAAGCAACCCGGCCCCAGGGTGTACAAGCAACTCCGAAGATAAAACCTATGGCTCCTGCTACTATGCCACAGCCAAAACCTATGGCTCCTGCTGCTATGCCACAGCCAAAACCGGTAGTAGTTGAAGCAACCGTGGTAGAAACAGTTGTGAATGAACCCGTGCCCGATAATGGGACACCGGTGATGTAAAATAAATATTGATAAAAAATAGAAAGCCGTTCTGCCATTCCCGGATAAGACCAGGCAGGATGGCTTTTACTTTTAAATAAGTGATTAAGGATTTATCAATTTATCATTATTCAGAACTGAAAGCAATAGAAAGAAGCGGGGATCGGGTTATTGAAAAAAAATTCATGAATCAGCTCTTATTTCTGTCCGGGAAAAAATAAAAGTATATGAAACTAATTCAGGCAAATCCAAAGCAAGATAACAGTCAAACAATCTTTTCAGCCTTAAATGCAAAAGAACGATCATTGAGAGGTAAGGGAACATCGTTTTCAAAATCAAATAAAAACAGGTGGAAGCATGTAAAGTTTAGTGGATGGGTTACTGTCAGCAATACTTCTGAAAATATTCTTTTTGCTAAAGCTCAATCAAAATCAGTTATCGATGAAGGTAAAATCTTTGAAGCATTTATTGGTTACCTGACAAGACATTGCGGAGAACTGATTGATACATTAACTATTTACTACCGCTAAGGAAATTGCAACCGGGTTCCTGTATCCTTTATATCCTGAAATGGGCAAAAGCTTTATTAGCTTCAGCCATTCGATGTGTGTCTTCTTTCTTTTTAAAAGCAGCTCCTTCACCTTTTGCAGCGGCAGCAATTTCGCCTGCTAATTTATCCGCCATACTCCGTCCATTTCTTTCACGGCTATACCGAATCAGCCATTTTATGCTCAGCGAAATTTTTCTGTCCGGCCGGACTTCAGCAGGTATCTGGAAAGTGGCGCCACCAATGCGGCGGCTGCGGACTTCTACGGATGGAGTTACATTAGCCAATGCCTTTTTCCAAACTTCATAGCCATCTTCATTGGTTTGTTTGGTAACTTTTTCTAAGGCAGTATAAAAAATATCAAAGGCTCCGCTTTTCTTTCCCTGCCACATCAGGTTATTCACAAAACGTGTAACCAATTTATCATTGAATTTAGGATCCGGCGCTAAAGGGAGTTTTTTTGCTTGTGCTTTCCGCATGATTTATTCAGAATTTCTTATTGAGTGAATTATTTTTTAATTTTTTCTTTTTTTGCCCCGTATTTAGAACGACTTTTTTTACGATCCTTTACACCGGCTGTATCAAGCGAACCCCTGACAATGTGATAACGTACACCCGGAAGATCTTTTACACGGCCTCCGCGGATCAAAACGATGGAGTGCTCCTGCAGGTTGTGACCTTCCCCGGGTATATAAGCAATTACTTCTACTTTATTGGTCAATCTGACTTTTGCAACTTTGCGAAGAGCTGAATTGGGTTTTTTGGGAGTAGTGGTATAAACACGGGTACATACGCCACGACGCTGTGGACATTGATCCAGTGCCCTTGACTTACTTTTAGCCCTGATGATCTGTCTTCCTTTACGTACTAACTGTTGAATTGTAGGCATTCTGAACCTTTATTTTTGGGAGGGCAAAGGTAGGGGAAAGAGTTTAGATTTTAGATTTCAGATTTTAGATTTTTTAAAGAAGATTTGAATTTTATAG
>JAHEZF010000243.1 GCA_023251215.1 Sphingobacteriales bacterium
TTCTCACCACTTGCAAGTCTTCCCGCTTTAGAAATATATTGCAGTTGTATTTCTTTGAAAGATGGGTATTGCGTTGCAAAGGAGTTTGATGCACTACTTTTTTTAATCGTAATGCTGCTGCATTGAAGTCAAGTGATACTTTATTTGTTGTCGTACTCATTATATTTTTCACGCAAAGACGCAAAGTTTTTAATAAGGCGCAAAGCGTCTTTGCATTTTTCCTGGCGCCCTGGAGAGAAATTTCTATGCTACGGGTTCTGCTTTTTTCCCTGCCTTGCCGGCGGGCAGTTCCTCGGTCTTCGCCGGTTGATTTTCCGGACGCAATGAACGAACAGTTTTACCTGCCTGCCACATCTCACTTTCACGCAACTCTTTCAATTCTGCTTCTAATTTCTCACGATAATCAGGTTGTGAATTGCTGTCAATTGAACGCTGAGATTCTTTTCCCGCGGCAACACTTTCATATAATTCTTTAAATACGGGAGCGGTAGCATCACGGAATTTCTTCCACCAATCCAATGCACCACGCTGTGCGGTTGTCGAGCAGTTAGCATACATCCAATCCATTCCATTCTCCGCTACCAATGGCATCAATGATTGCGTCAGTTCTTCTACCGTTTCATTAAACGCTTCAGAAGGAGAGTGGCCTTTATCACGCAGCACCTGGTATTGCGCAGCAAAGATTCCCTGTATCGCACCCATCAATGTTCCTCTTTCACCGGTAAGATCAGAATAAACTTCTTTCTTGAAATCTGTTTCAAACAAATAACCACTGCCTACTGCAATACCAAGGGCAATCACTCTATCAAATGCTTTGCCTGTTGCATCCTGGAAAATTGCATACGAACTATTTAAACCACGTCCCTGTAAAAACATTCTGCGCAGTGAGGTACCACTACCTTTTGGCGCCACTAAAAAAACATCGACATCTTTCGGAGGAATGATACCTGTTTGTTCATTGAAAGTGATCCCAAAGCCATGAGAAAAATATAATGCTTTCCCGGGGGTTAAATGTTTTTTCACTGTTGGCCACAATGCGATTTGCGCCGCATCACTTAGCAAATAGCAAATGATAGTGCCTCGTTGCAATGCTTCTTCAATTTCAAACAATGTTTCACCGGGCACAAATCCATCGCGGATTGCTTTATCCCATGTTTTACTGTTTTTGCGTTGACCAACGATTACATTGATACCATTATCTTTTTGGTTCAATGCCTGGCCGGGGCCCTGCACACCATAACCAATTACTGCTACTGTTTCATTCTTTAAAACTTCCTGTGCCTTTGCCAGTGGAAATTCTTCACGGGTCACTACATTTTCAGTAACACCGCCGAAATTTAATTTTGCCATTGTATTTGTTTTTAAGTTTATTTAGTTATTAATTTTTAATTCCAAAGCGATTGAATTGATGCAGCACATTCTTCAAGAAATGCAGCGTCTTCTTTACCAAATGCATTTTCCTGCTCGCTTTCAACATCAATTGTACCTTTTACTTCTTTACCATCTGCCGATAATATCGGTACTACAATTTCTGATTGTGTATCGCTGAACGTAAGCAGGTAGTCTTCATCTTTATCAATATCATTTACAATTACAGTTTTTTTTTCCATATTGGCCCTTCCATTAAGTCCTTTATCGCTTGGAAAAGAAGTAAAAGTTGGTTCAGTCCTTCCTGCATAAGAAATAAGATGGATATCTTTTTCCTTCACATCGTAAAGTCCAACCCAGGAATAACCCTTTGTATTTTTGATCTTTTCTGCGATCAGTCTGGCTTTTTCTTTTCTTCCCTGGCTTGATTGTAATATTATGTCAAATGATTTTTTTTCCATGAAACAGTATTTAATTTACATACTAAACACCTTTTCATTCTCACTCAAATATTCATTCTCTACCACTTCTTCTCCCGGTTCTTTATATTCAAACGATTTTAATTTTTTGTGAAAGCCATCGCTGTCTTTTATAATGGCAACCCTTGCGCTGCGAACGAACTCGATAAGTCCATAGGGCTCCAATACCTTTATCAGCTTATCTGTTTCTTCACGATGACCGGACACTTCAAATACCGTATAATCTTTTCTTATTACTACTGCTTTAGCTCCGTGTTCACGCAATAATCTCTCCACCTTCACTTCTTCGGCGATGATCTCGGTTGGTACTTTATATAAAGCCAGTTCCTGCCAAACAATTTCTTCATTGGTGTTGTAATATGCTTTCAATACTTCCACCTGCTTCTCGATCTGGCGACAAAGTTTTCTTACCACATCTTCCGTTTCATTGATGACAATGGTAAAGCGATGCACACTATCAACTTCGCTGGGTGAAGTGTTAAGGCTTTCCACATTGATCTTTCTTCTTGAAAAGATGATCGCAATGCGGTTAAGCAAACCAACCTGGTTTTCTGTGTAAACGGTAATTGTATATTCCTGTTTCAGCATAAAGTGCTTTTTAAAGTATTTATTTCTTCACCACGATAATGATACCCGTTGACCAATTTAATTTGGTGATCAGTAAATCGGTTCTTTCTTCCAGTTTATTTATAAAATCATTTACCTTTTCTTCATGACCGAAAGGCCAGTTTGGCTGAGGCAGCATGTCATCTATAATATAAAAACCTCCGCTTTTTAAAATATCAATTGTTTCTTCAAACAGATCGTACTTGCCCGGCATAGCGTCTGCAAAAATGAAATCGAATTTTTCTTCATTGTAATTTTTAATCCATTTATATGCATCAGCCAATACAAACTCAACCTTACTGTCGCTAATGTACTTTTTAGCAACATCAATGAGCAATTCATTATTTTCAATAGTAACCAAAGAACTTTTTGTATCAAGACCTGAAACTATCCACGCTGTCGCCAATCCTGTACCTGTACCTAATTCTAAAAACCTGCCGGCAGGTTTGGAGGCCGCTAAGGTTTTCAACAGACTTCCGGTGTACAGGTCAGAGGCCATCGTAAACTTCAAATCGTTGGTGGCTTCCTTTATATGTTCGTACTCTGTGGGAATACGGGTAATTAATGTATCATTCATATTAAACCAATTCAAAACAATAAGACTATTTGACCTAAGTTCTCCGCCGCGGCGGAGACAGGGATTTACAATTCATCTTTACCCAATACTATCTCTGCCACACCTCTTCCCTGCGGCACCATCGGAAACACGTTATTTTCTTTACCGACCATAATTTCCAGTAAATAACTTCCTTTATGATTCATCATTTCTGCCAATGCACTTTTCAAATCATCCCTTTTACAAACTGATCTTCCTTCAATACCATAACCCTTTGCTACCTGCACAAAATCGGGGCTTTGAATATCAACAAATGAATAGCGATTCTTATGAAACAATTCCTGCCATTGACGAACCATTCCCAAAAAATTATTATTGAGAATGATAATTTTTACATCGGGTTTAAATTGCATGATCGTTCCAAGTTCCTGTATGGTCATTTGAATACCACCGTCACCAATAATGGCGATTATCTGCCTGTCAGGAACGCCATAGCTAGCGCCGATAGCTGCAGGTAAGGCAAATCCCATTGTTCCTAATCCACCGCTTGTAATAT
>JAHEZF010000039.1 GCA_023251215.1 Sphingobacteriales bacterium
ATAAGAAGCAATTTCATAATTTAAATTTTAGAGGGGTAATAAAGGTAAGAATATCCGGCATTCCGGTTTGTCATAGTTTTATCGGATTATTGGTTTGAGTGGTTGCTAATTCTCCCCTTCGGGGTCCCGATAGCTATCGGGATAGAGGGGGCTGGGGGCTTTATTGTTTTTCAAAACAGCCCAGGTCGGGTAAGCCAACCGGCCTTGGCTTTCCATCCAAATCAATGGTTACACCTGCATTGGTGCCTTTATTAATAGCAGGAGAGCCGGTCTTTAACCTGAAATCATAATAATTCCTGCTGGTATTGACGCTGTCAAATTGAGGATTTTGATTATTAATGATCTGGTTGCTGGTAATATTAGTGGGAGCAGTTTGAACCTTCCATAAGTTGTAATCAAAATTTACATTAAATGTTGTGTTGCCGTTTTTGGCCACTACCACTTCATTGTCCACTAAGCCGTTTTCGCCCCAGAAAATACAATTACGGAAAAGAGCATTCAGGTTGGCAGATACAGGAACATTATTGACAGTAATAAAATTACTGACAAGCAGAACCTGGTCACGGTGATCAATAAAACGGTTAGCATAGGTAACTACTGTACAATGTGTGAACTGGTAGTCGCCACCTTTAACCAGGAAAATATTCTTACCGCAGTTACTGATCAGGCAATTTCTTGCTCTTACACTTGAGTTAATGGCGATGATACCGGCATCATAGGCGTTGTCAATGATAGTTTCATTGAGTGTGATCTTTGGATTGGCATTAACCGGGAGATCTTGTGAGGCAATAGCCTGGTAAGCGTTTTTTATTACTGCATAAGTAAAAATATTATCCTTGCTGGCGCCTCTGAAAAATATACCCGGCCACCCTGCAGGAAAATCCCGGTAAGGATCATCCAGCCTGTCGCCACGGAAATAAACCCTGTCAATAGTATCTTTCTGTCCGTTCACTTGTATGCTTCCATCCACAATTATCGGGGCATCGGCATGCACATAAATGCGGCAGCCTTTATTAATGATAAACGTTTTATTGGTATCAATGGTCAATGAACCGAGAATTACATAAGGCAGGTCGTTGTTCCATGTTTCATTTACGGTTATTTTTTTATTCCGGAAGAAGTGGGCATTCTGCCCCCATGCTTCCAACTGTACCAGGCGGTTCTTACCGTTGTAACTTATCTGGATACTATCTCTTACAATGAATGGAAGATTGTTTGCATTCTGGTTAATATTCACCTGTACAAAAACATAGAGACTGTCATTAGATTCAATCTCAATATTATTTACCTGCGGGCCGGGAATGCCATCCACATTGATCTGGTATAATGAGGCAGCGCCCATCAGCTTTACAGATGACAAACGAAGTTTTTGATTGTTCTCATTGATGATCTTGAAAGTTTGATATACCGATCCGGAGCTGACAAAAACAGTATCATACTTTAATGTGTCTGCTGTTATAGTAACTCTTGCATCAGGCGATGTGATAAATGATTCTTTTTTGCAGGAAAAGAAAAGCAGTAAAAAGGATATGACAAGGATTCCGTAAGCCTTCATGAATATCAAAAATAACAGAAGTAACCGAGATTAGCGGGAAGCTGTGCAAAAAGTAACCACACTCAATTTCACATTTTTTGCTTTCAGCAATTCATTGCCGCAGGCTTCCAGGGTTGCACCTGTGGTAATCACATCATCAACAAGCAAAACATGTTTATCATAAATAGCGGCAGGATTTACCAGCACAAATTTACCTTCCATATTCTTCCATCTCTCTATTCTTCCTTTTTTGGTCTGTGTTTCGGTATGCTGGGGACGTATGATCACATTATCCATCACAGGAATTTCCATATTTTCTGCCATGCCTTCACATAAAACGGTTGCCTGGTTATAGCCCCGCTTTTTTTCTTTGGCAGGAAAAAGAGGCAAGGGAATCAAAACATCTGCTTTAAAGCGATTAGATCGTTGCAACTGGTCTCCCATTATTTTGCCCATTTGTAATCCCAGTTCTTTATTGCCTTTGTATTTAAACTGGTGCATCAGGTGCTGCATCAATGATTCTTTGGTGAAATAAAACTGCGCTGATGCACCAACCAACGGCAATCTGCCCCAGAAATTTTTTTCAACAGGGTTGTCCGGGTGCAGCTCAAAATTGGTTTCGGGCATGGCATCAATACAGCGCATACATAAAAAGCTTTCTTCATTAAGCAGATCGCTTCCACAGCCGGCACATACATGGGGAAACAGCAGGTGAAGAAAAGATTCTTTTATTTCTTTAAAACGAATCATAAAAAATGAATCTTAAAAACTCTTCCTGCTCAGAGAATTTAGCGGGAAGGGCTAAAACATATATTTATATACTTCTTCTACATGCCCCATAGTGACTACTTCGATCCTGAATTTATGTTTGGCCGATCCTTTCTGGTTATATTTTGAAACGATAATTTTTTCAAACCCTAATTTTTCGGCCTCTGCAATTCGTTGGTCAATTCTGTTCACTGCTCTTATTTCTCCGCTTAAACCCACTTCACCTGCAAAACAAATATGCGGCGGCATTGGTGCATCTTCATAGGAAGAAAGCAGGGCGCAAAGAACTGCCAGGTCAATAGAAGGGTCTTCCACTTTTATTCCCCCGGCTATATTGAGGAAAACATCTTTAATACCAAAATGAAAGCCACCCCTTTTTTCCAGTACAGCCAATAATAACTGTAAACGGCGAAGATCAAAACCACTGACTGTTCTTTGGGGTGTTCCATATACAGATTGTGTGACCAGTGCCTGCACTTCAATAAGCAATGGCCTTAGACCTTCTATAGAGGCAGCAATAGCAATACCACTAAGCTGATCTTCTTTTTGAGTAATGAGTATTTCGCTGGGATTGGTAACGCCTCTCATGCCTTCCTGTGTCATCTCATAAATACCCAGTTCATCCGTGCTGCCAAAACGGTTTTTTAGTGTACGGAGAATTCGATACGCATAATGGCGGTCGCCTTCAAACTGCAGAACTGTATCCACCATATGTTCCAGTATCTTGGGCCCTGCAATAATTCCATCTTTGGTGATATGACCGATCAGGAAAACGGGGGTATTGGTTTCTTTTGCAAATCGCTGAAATTCGGCTGCACATTCCCTTATCTGGGATACACTGCCGGGAGATGAATCAATAAATGGCGTTTGCAATGATTGGATAGAATCAACAATTACTAACTGAGGTTTTAATTTTTTTATTTCCTGAAAAATAATTTGAGTGGATGTTTCCGTAAGCAGGTAAAAATTTTCTCCAGAAATTGCCGGAGCCGGTCCGACTGAGTCACCCGATAGCAATCGGGTCAGCCGGGAATCCTGCTTTAAGCGATCAGCTCTCATTTTAATCTGCTGTTCACTTTCCTCGCCACTGATGTAAAGAACTGTTTTATCTTTTAACCTTAAACCATTTTGCAGGAACAATGTTGACTTTCCGATACCTGGTTCCCCTCCCACTAAAACAATACTCCCAGGTACAATGCCGCCACCTAATACACGGTTTAATTCCGTATCAGATGTAACCAGCCTTTTTTCTTCACTGCTTTTTATTTCATTAAGCCGGATGGTTTTGTTTACTCTCTTTTCTTCATGAAAGTCTTTCCATCCGTTAATGTTTTTTGGAGATTCTTTTTGCACTAATTCTTCCACTAAAGTATTCCATTGCCCGCATGACGGACATTGGCCCACCCACTTTACACTTTCATGGCCACAATTCTGACAGAAAAAAGCAGTTTTTGTTTTGCTCATACACTAAAATTAATCTATCAGAAGGAGTTAATTAAAAAGATCAGAAATCAACCATAAAATAACGATCAGTTGTTCAATAAACAGTGGAAGTTTTGTTTATTAATGTAAAGAAAAAAAGAAAAGTTTTTTATTTTTTTGAGGTCTTTCTTAAAATGTAAAAAGGGCCAATCTTACGATTGACCCCCTTACTTACTAACCCATTAAATTCTTGCACTAAGTTACAAATATGCCCCACATTACAAAATAAATTTTCGGGGCTGTGAATAACTTTCATATAGCGGTTATTAAAAAAAGCCAAGTCCAATATTTGTAAAAAATCTTTGTAAAGCCCTGATCTATAACATGTTTGAAAGATTGGTCAAAACCACCAAATTGAAAAACTAAAACAACAGCTTTGGTAAAGGAGCTTAAAACAAGATGACAAAACGACCAGGAAATCTCATTTGTAACAGATTTGTAATACCTGTAAAAACCCATAATTTTTTAATTATCTGACAGCTTCAATTCTAATTGTTTCGCTGATTTTTGTGGGCATAAGTATGCTGATTTCAATGGTACTAAAAACAAGTTTCAATCCAATAATAAGATTCCCCTTGCCAAAGCTATGACGGGCCAGGAAGTAGCTGAGAAAATGCTCCGGGAAAATGGTATATATGATATGAAAGTGAACTCAGTAGAGGACTTTTTGAGTGACCATTACAATCCGCTTAATAAAACAGTGAATCTAATCCATGAAGTCTATAATGGAAATAGTATTTCTTCAGCTGTTGCCCGGTATAATTCTGTTTGCAATAACAACCCTGTTCACACTGATTACCCTGCCAGTAGAGTTTGGTGCGAGCCGTCGTTTCCTTGCCTGGCCGAATCAAACCCAAGTCACAAATTTCCAGGAATATTCAAAGTAAAGGGTACCTTGAAATGGGTCGCTATCATCTATGTTGTGGCAGCTCTTGCATCGCTAGTAGAATATACTTGTCTATTCTAATCGCCAAAGAAGCTAATAAAAGGGTATACCTGAAACTAAAATGCCTGCAGCATGGGGCATTTTATATTATAATTTAATCTCTTCATCATGCTGATCAAAAAATTTGTATTCAATCAGATGGTAGTTACTGTCTTCCTCTAATCTTGTTTTTTGGCCAAATTTTTTCCTCCATTTTGCCATCCGGGTATTCCAAGGCCAACCTTTGCTTAAGTAAGCATAAATAATGGGATTAACCACCAATTTTAGATTACTGTTTTTATGAGTTATCAGGTAACTCAGGTTCTTTTCTATTTCATCTTCCAGTAACAGAGTTGAAGAAATTTTTCCGGTACCGTTGCAACTTGGACAATTTTCCTGTGTGTTTATATTTACCTCCGGTTTCATCCGTTGCCGGGTAATCTGCATCAGGCCAAATTTTGAGATTGGAAGAACAGCATGTTTGGCTCTGTCGGGCGACATGAATTCCTCCATTTTTTCCACCAGCTTTCGTTTGTTATCCGGGAATTTCATATCAATAAAGTCGGCAACGATGATTCCGCCCAGGTCTCTCAGGCGAAGCTGCCGGGCTATTTCTTCAGCGGCTTCCAGGTTTGTTTCCATTGCGTTCTGTTCCTGGTTGTTGCTTACACTTTTGTAGCCGCTGTTCACGTCAATAACATGTAATGCTTCTGTATGTTCAATGATGAGATAGGCGCCGCTATTCAAGTTTACTGTTTTACCAAAAGAAGATTTTACCTGCTTGGTAATCCCAAATGAATCAAAAATGGGAAAACCATTCTGGTAATAGGAAACAATATCAGCTTTCTCCGGTGCAATGCGTTGAATGTAATTCTTGGTATCGGTAAAAATGTTTCTGTCGTTAACAACTATTCTGTTAAAATCTTCGTTCAGCAGATCACGAAGAATACTGGTGGTCTTGGTCTGTTCGCTTAAAATTTTAGCAGGTGCCAAAGCTCCTTTCAGGTTGCGTTGGATGGTCTTCCACATTTCAACCAATGATGAAAGATCTTCATGGAGTTCAGCTGTATTTTTTCCTTCTGCTGCTGTGCGAACAATAACGCCAAAATTTTTTGATTTGATAGCTTCAACGATCTTCTGTAATCTTTTTCTTTCCTCAGAAGAATGAATTTTTCTGGATACAGCAACTATATCATTAAATGGAGTAAGTACTACAAAACGACCGGGCAGAGAAAGTTCACAGCTTAATCTTGGGCCTTTAGCAGCTATGGGTTCTTTGAGAATTTGTACCAGGATATTGGGTTTCCCTCCCAGCACTTCATTGATCTTACCGGTTTTGATGATCTCGGGTTCAATAGTGAATTTGCTAAAATCCAACCCCGGTTCACTTTTATCCTGCATGCACATATTGGTGAACTTAAGCAATGATTTGACATAGGGACTCAGATCGGTGTAGTGAAGAAAAGCGTCTTTCTCAAACCCTACATCCACAAATGCAGCATTTAACCCCGGTATGAGTTTTTTTACTTTACCCAGGTACAGGTCGCCTACGGCAAAACGGGCATCACTTTTTTCACTATGCAGTTCTACCAGCTTTTTATCCTCCAGCAGGGCAATCTCTACTCCCTGGGGGGCGGCATTAATAATAAGTTCTTTGTTCATTACAGCTTACATAATTGAATCACCTTACTGCTGTAAACACCAGTTGCACGGTATCCGTATATAATGCGATGAATCTGCAGGAAATGTTTGAAGAAATTTAGCGGGTGTTCCAATTGAACCTCTTCGGGTCATACATATACGGCAACGCAACCAATGAACTGAGTTTCAGGAAATGGTTAATTAGTAAATCGGGTGCTGTATTTGAAATTGCTGCATCCCAATTAACCGGTTAACCAATTACCTACTTATTCCTCTTCTTATGACGGTTTTTTCTCAGTCTTTTTTTACGCTTGTGCGTCGCAATTTTATGACGCTTCCTTTTTTTACCACAAGGCATACTCAAATAATTTTTTTAATTGTGTTTTAAATAAGGTTATAAATATGTTGCTTCCTTTCGGATTTGCTTGGATTTACTTCCTCAATTCCTCTATTCTTTTTTCGATCTCTGACCGGACATCAGGTCGTATTATGAACGGAAGGCTTTTTTGATACCAGCTAATGGCATTCAACTTATCGCCGGTACGTTCATATACATCAGCCAGCATTAAAATGGCCTCTGCATTTCCGGCCTGCAAGCGATTGATCCTTTGTAAACGGGTTATAGCTTTGTCATATTGTGCGGATATTAATGAGCCTTTGGCCAGCATGATTTGTGCATATATATTGTTGCTGTCCCTATTGGCCACTTCCATTATTTTCGCTATTCCCTCCATTGGAGTAACGGAAATATTACCAAAAAGATAGCAGGCGCCAAGACCTATCCTGGATGAATCATTGTCAGGATTTAACTTCAAAGACCTTTCAAACAAATCTTTGGCCTGCAATGCTTTCCATTTTCTTCTTTCCATCACCTCATCTACCTGCAGGTTATCCAAAAATAAGCGGGCAGCAAAGGTGAGGCTTTTTTCCGAGTTTACCAATCTGGCATATTGGGCTTCATACCAGGCATAAGGCTCAAAAATGCCTGCTGAATCACTCCAGAAATGAGCCAATTGATGATATACTTTCAATTGTTGTTCTTTTACAACTTGTCCCGCAACTGCGGGATCACCCCTTGAAATAGAATTTTCTAAAGTATTAAGCCTGACTACCTGGTCCGGGCTTAATTGTTTTTTAGCGAGGGTTAAAATGCTATCCGCAGTAATATCTATGGTTTGTGTTTGTTTTTCGGGAAAAGGCGGTTGAACCGTTTTTTTAGGAGGAACTGTTCTTCCAAAAAAATAAATGCATGCTACTAAACAGATGCCGGCAAAAAGAGTTATCCATTGAGATTTATTCACTTGTAAAAAAATTGTTCCAAAGGACTCCATTGGAGAATCACTTTGGGGGGGACAAAGTTACATCAAAGCCAATGATTGTTGGGAGTAATAGTTAAACATCTCCACCCGGACCGCTATCAGGTTTTTGGGTTACCAGCTTTTTTACTTCAGCTACAAATTCTTTAGCTGGTTTAAAGGCCGGTATATAATGTGCGGGAATGTGAACAGCTATATTCTTTTTGATATTACGGCCAATTTTGGCAGCTCGTCTCTTGGTAATAAAACTGCCAAAGCCGCGGATATAAATATTCTCGCCGGCGGCAAGAGTATCTTTTACTTCTTTAAACATGGTTTCCAGGGTTACCAAAACATCAACCTTGGGTATCCCTGTTTTTTCAGAAATCTGGTTAACCAGATCGGCTTTTCTCATTGTTGCAGGTTTTATTTAATAGTTCGCCGTTTCTCCCAAAGAGCTTTCGGGAGCAATTTAGGACAAAATTATATGATTGTCAATAGGATAGCGGAATTTTTTTTAACCAGATTTGCACCGGCATCTGAAAAATAAAGGATATTTAGCATCCGCTTAATCGGGAGTTGAAAATTTAGAATGAAAAAAAACAGAAGGTCGGGCCTGGAAAAAAGATTTGCCGCACCATTATTAAAGTGGAACAGGGAACAAAATACCCGGCAAATGCCATGGAAAGGAATAAAGGATCCTTACAAGATATGGCTCAGTGAAATCATTCTGCAACAAACAAGAGCAGAGCAGGGGTTGAAGTACTATAATAATTTTCTTAAAGCATTTCCCGACATACACAAACTGGCAAAAGCGCCGTATGAAAAAGTGTTCAAATTATGGGAAGGACTTGGATATTATACCCGTTGTCGGAACCTGATTGCTACTGCCCGCTATATTTCTAAAGAATTGAATGGAAAATTTCCTGAAACTTATGATGAAATAAAAACATTGAAAGGCATAGGGCCTTATACAGCGGCAGCAATAGCCTCTTTTGCTTTCAATCTGCCCCATGCCGTAGTGGACGGAAATGTGTTCCGGGTGCTGGCAAGAATATTCGGGATCAATATGCCGGTTGATTCAACACAAGGGAAAAAATACTTTACTCAGCTGGCCAATAAACTGCTGGATAAAAAAAAACCCGGTTTGTATAACCAGGCCATTATGGATTTTGGAGCAGTTATCTGTAAGCCTGTGCCGGTATGCAATCTATGTGTATTCAGAAAAAATTGTTTCGCTTTTTTAAATAATAAAATAAATAAACTGCCGGTAAAGAAAAAAAAGAATAGTATAAAAAAACGTTGGTTTTACTATTTGATTCTTGAATATAAAGGTCAGGTGGCTATCCGCCAGCGGAAAGAAAAAGATATCTGGCAGCAGTTATATGAATTTCCGTTGGTTGAAGCTGCAGGGGATATTGGTCAAAAGAATATTTTACAGCAGGCCGGAAAAAATGGATGGTTGCAAAAGAAAAATTATAAAGTGGAGAACACTTCGCCATTATTCAAACAACTACTTTCTCATCAGTTGATAATGGGACGCTTTATAAGGATCGGGCTAAAACAAAAACCCCAATTGAAAAATGACTGGATCTGGATAACAAAAAGCAAACTGAAAAAGTATGCTTTCCCACAATTTATTAATCAATACTTGCAGCAGAAGGCTCAAGAGTAAATTTATTTCTGATTCTTAACGAGTTTAATTTTTTTATTTCAACTTAAAAAAATTTAACTTTAAGGAGCATTCATAGCCTTAGATGATTTATTAACCGTAAAGAATAAATGTATGAGAGGCGTAAACCGTGTAATGCTCATTGGCAATCTTGGAAAGGATCCGGATGTGCAGGTACTGGAAGGAAATATTGCCGTAGCCAAATTCCCCCTGGCCACAACTGAAACTTTCAAGGACCGTTCGGGTAAATTGATATCACAAACCGAGTGGCATACCGTTGTTTTATGGCGTGGCCTTGCCGAACTGGCCCAGAAGTATCTTCATAAAAGCAGCCTCGTTTATATTGAAGGCCGGTTGCGAACCCGGAGTTGGGAAGACAAGGAAGGCAACCGCAAATTTGCAACAGAAGTGGTGGGCGATAATCTCATTATGCTCGATAAAAGAGTGGACAGCGGCAGTTCATCAACTTCCGGTGAAGGTGGCACAGAAGGAACGGGAGGAGCGGATATGCAAATGGGAGATGCATCGGAAGGCCTTCCGTTTTAACAGGAAACATTTAAAGCAATAACTTTGCTGCATGATCAGGGGCAGGCCAAATGACCTGCCTTTACAATTAATTTGATAAACAAAATTTCTTGCTTTGGACAGTCATCCGGTATTTGGTTCAATAACTGATCAGCTTTCTTTTATTCTACTGGCCGCCGACCCGCAGGGAACTACCATTCTTGTTATTATCTTATTCTCTTTACTATTGATTGCTTTTACTATTTCCGGTGCAGAAGTAGCTTTGTTTTCTTTGAACAGTAAGGATGTAAACATGCTGAAGACAAAACAGCATTCTTCAGCGCGGCGGA
>JAHEZF010000040.1 GCA_023251215.1 Sphingobacteriales bacterium
ACCAAAGCTTTAAAAGAAAAACAAAAATCATCAATAGCCATCGGCTTTCATTTACTGGCATCAGGGAAAATGGATGCTTTCATCAGTGCAGGCAATACAGGGGCCATGCTGGTTGGCGCCTTATTCAGCATAAAAGCATTGGAAGCTGTCATAAGGCCAACTATTTCCAGCATCATACCCAAAGCCAATGGCGGCACAGGTTTGTTACTTGATGTAGGTCTGAACGCTGATTGCAGACCGGAGCTGCTAAACCAGTTTGCTATCATGGGCACAGTATATGCCCGGCTGATCCTTGGTATTGAAGAACCAAAAGTGGGTTTAATAAATGTTGGTGAAGAAGAAGGAAAAGGAAACCTGCTGGCCCAGGCCACATATCCCCTGCTGAAAGAAAATAAGCATATCAATTTTACCGGTAATATTGAAGGCCGGGATATACTGGGAGATAAAGCTGATGTGATGATATGCGACGGATTTACCGGCAACGTAATATTAAAACTGGCTGAATCGCTTTACGGGATCACTCAAATGAAACAGGTGAAGCATGAATATTTTGAACGTTTCAATTTTGAGAACTATGGTGGCACCCCGGTGTTGGGTGTAGCAAAACCAGTAATCATCGGCCATGGTATTTCTCATGCCAAAGCTTTTATGAATATGATTCATCTTGCACAGATCATGCTTGAAAAGGATGTGATGAGCAGGATGAAAGAAGAATTAAAAGGTTAGAAATACGTCCCATATCTTATTGCACAGGTTATTCTTATTTAGTAATTTTCACCCGTTGTGCGATTAAAAGTAATTGAAATTCATGAGTTCTTTTTTAAACTATGTGTTTTCTATGTATCTATTGTGCCTATGTGGTAATTTTTTTTCACCACATAGAAACATAGGCACATAGTTGTCACATAGATATATACAAATTCAATCGCACAACGGGTTAATTTTCATCTCATTTTATTGAGCCACCCAATGACAAAACTTATTCTTTCATTAATAATCCTACACTTGTCCTGGCTTTTGCAGGCACAGCCACAGAATTATGAGAATTTTGAAAAAAAATTTTTACCGAAAAGCAATACTATTTATTATCAACTCGGCAACAGGACCATTCAGCTCAAAACATTTCAGTATAGCGATGCAAAGGACCTGGTAATGATCAACCTGCACGCTGATGAAACCACCTCTGTTGCATCTGCCCAAAAATTTCTTGAAGTTTACGGTGGATTGCTGATCAAAATAGAAAACAATAACAGGCGCAACATCCACTTCAGGCTTGGAAAAAGGAATTATACATTTGACCCCAACCGGATCTTTTCCCGTGAGGGCATTACACAGACATTGAAGGATCATGACCGTTTCAATGAAGCAGCCGCAGACGAGACAGAAAAATTTGCAAATCGCATTTTACAACTGGTGCCGGAAAATCTCTCCTGCATCATTGCCCTGCATAATAATACCGATGCTGCATTTTCTGTTACCAGTTATTTGCCGGGAAATGTAAAAGAGGCAGATGCAAAAAAAGTATATGCCGACTCACTCCAGGATGCTGATGATCTTTTTTTAACCACGGATAGCCTTCTTTACTGTCAACTATCTGCAGGAAAATACAATACCATCTGGCAGGATAATGAAAATGCCCGTAAAGATGGTTCGCTAAGTGTGTATTGCGGTGAAAAAGGCATACGCTACCTGAATTGTGAAACCCAGCATGGGAAAACAAGCCAATACTTTGAAATGCTGATGACTGCAATTAATTATCTTGAAAGGGTAAATGCAGCTGTTAAACTTTATAATTATACATTGACAGTGTCCGGGGTCAGCCCGGATTTTTCGCACAATGAAATTTATTTTGGTGATAAAAGAATAGGAATGATACGAACAATAAATACAGATACGGCTACCGGCAAGCTCTATGGAAAAATGGAAATTGCTAAAAATTTTCCTTTATATACTAACATGGATTTTTTCTTGTTTCCAGCCGAAGCCGGTGACTCCAAAATTGAACTTCGTATTGATCCAACAAGAGAAAAGAAGCAACTGAAGCCCACAGACAATACAATCGGTATATCTGTAAAAAAATCAATATTGAACTGATTAAAAAGTTTTGGTGCAAAAGTACTATGCCCGTATTTTTGCACTCCCAAAAAAAGTTGTCTAAACGACTTCTTTGGAGATCTCGTAGCTCAGTTGGTAGAGCACAACACTTTTAATGTTGGGGCCCTGGGTTCGAGTCCCAGCGGGATCACACCAAAAAGCCTCTGAGTAACCGCAGAGGCTTTTTTAATTATGTTTTTCGTCTATCTGCTATACAGTAAAAAGCTTGATAAATACTATATTGGTTCAACCGCTGATATTGAAGTCAGGCTTAACCAACACAATCACCAGGAAGTAAAATTTACTTCAAGGGGAATTCCCTGGTCTCTTAAATATCTTGAATCATTTCCAGATAGAACCTCTGCAATGAAACGGGAATTTCAAATTAAAGCAAAAAAAAGCCGTAAATATATCGAATGGCTAATCGAATCAAAAAGGAATTCCTAGGCACTGGGTTCTCCCGAAAGCTTTCGGGACAGCGGGATCACCAAAGCCTCCGCAAAGGAGGCTTTTTCATTACCAAAAACCTTTTGAATTGCACAATTTTAAAGTAGGTTTGCAGCAACCTTGATTATCCATGTCTTCATATTTCAAAGATAAAGTGGTTGTAGTAACCGGAGGCACCGATGGCATTGGAAAAGCATTAGTAGATGCATTGCTTGAAAAAGGAGCCAAAGTGGCTACCTGTGGCCGCAATCATGATAAATTGTACCAGTTACAATCTGCATACCCTTCGGCCAACCTCCATACAATGGTAGCAGATGTAAGTAGTGAAAATGATTGCCGCCGTTTTATTGAACTCAGCATCAAAAATTTTGGCGGTATTGATATCCTGATCAACAATGCCGGTATTTCCATGAGGGCCTTAATAAAAGATGTTTCTGCTGAAGTGCTACGCAAAGTAATGGACGTAAATTTTTTTGGCGCTGTCTATTGCACCAAATATGCGCTTAGTTCTATTATTGAAAGAAAAGGAGTAATTGCCGCTGTGTCGTCTATTGCCGGCTATCGTGGTTTGCCCGGCAGAAGCGGTTACTCAGCCAGTAAGTTTGCTTTGCAGGGATGGCTCGAAGCGATTAAAACGGAGTTGATGAATGATGATGTGCATGTAATGTGGGTTTGCCCCGGTTTTACCACATCCAATATCCGCAATGCAGCCCTGAACAAAGATGGTAATTCGTACGGCAAAAGCCCAATGGATGAAGGTAAAATGATGAGTGCAGAAGAATGTGCCCAACATATTTTAAAAGCCATTCAAAAAAGAAAAAGAACTTTAGTGCTTACTTTCACTGGTAAACGAACAGTGTTTATGCAAAAATTTTTTCCCAAACTGGCGGATAAACTGACCTATAAATTCTTTTTTAAAGATGGAAAGTTGGTGAAATAGAAATGTAAAATCAAAAATATAAAATCTAAAATGTGAAAGTTGGGAGAACCAAGAAGATATGACCTTGAAGACAGATTGGTAAAATTTGCCATCATGATTCTGGAAGTTTGTGATATTCTTCCCAATACAAAAGCAGGTAATAATCTTGAGCATCAGTTATCAAAAAGTGGAACAGCCCCGGCATTGATGTATGGTGAAGTGCAGGCCGCTGAATCAAGAGCCGATTTTATACATAAAATGAAAATGTTACTTAAAGAACTGCGGGAAACAAGAATTTCACTAAGGATAATAAATGAAAAACCAATACTAACGCATGAAAAGATTGGATCGGCTTTGAAGGAATGCAACGAACTGATAGGGATATTTACAAAAAGTATAGAAACTGCAAATAAAAACAAGCTTCGGTAATTTTATATTTAATATTTTACATTCCGCATTTTACATTTATCAATGCCACTGCTAACCCTCACTTCCGACATTGGCAACCAGGATTACCTGGTAAGCGCTGTAAAGGCGCAACTTTTACAGATCAATCCCGATTTTAAAATCGTTGATATTTCACACAACATTCCGCCATTCAATTATCCGCAGGCAGCATATATATGCCGCAGCGCCATTAAAAATTTTCCGGATTTCACTTACCATATCGTTTTAGTAAATCTTTTTGAAAACAAACCGGAACAATTATTACTGGCTTATCACAAAAACCAGTATTTACTCTGCGCCGATAATGGATTGCTGACGATGATACTGGAAGAAAAACCTGAATTGGTAATTGGCATACCACTGGATAAACTGGCAGTAAAAAGCACCACCTACATCACGGAAATGATGGGCAAAGCTATCAGCCAACTGGTGAATGGCGAATCCATTCAAAATATTGGCATACCCGATGTAAAGTTCACAGAGAAAAACCATTTGAGGCCTTTGCTTGATAATAACTGGATAGAAGGCCAGATCATCTTCATTGACAATTTTGAAAATGTAATCGTGAATATTACCCGTGAACAGTTTGAAGAACAACGCAAGGGTCGCAGCTTCCGGATTGCCTTTAAAAGAGATGAAGTGATTGACCGGATCAGCGAAAGTTATGCTGATGTAAGTGAGGGAGAAAAACTCGCTTTATTCAACAGTGCAGGCTATCTTGAAATTGCCATCAATAAAGGAAATGCCGCCGGCTTGTTTGGACTAAAAGGTTTTTCAGAAAAAACAAGGCAGGCATCTAACTTACTTCAAAACCAACTTCCCTACCAGACGGTCAGGATTTATTTTGAGTGATCAGTCGTGTTGAAACTTTTTGAAAATATTACAAAATATCGGTCAAAGACTGCCTGCTGTGGACAGTGAACTGTGAACCGAATATCCCTATTTTTGCTTTCTCCCGATAGCTATCGGGACAAAATCAACCCTTTATGAACTTTAAAAAAGTAAATAATATTACCGGCTGGGCTGTATTCTTTGTTGCATTTGCCACTTATTTTCTTACCCGTGAAGCAAGAGGCAGTTTGTGGGATTGTGGTGAGTTTGTTTCCAGCGCCTATAAAGTGCAATTGCCTCACCCTCCCGGCGCCCCGGTATTTGTATTACTGGGTCGTTTTTTTATTATTTTATTTGGCGATAAAGGAATTACCGCTGCCAATGCGGTCAACTTGATGAGTGCATTGGTAAGCGCCGCTACCATTCTATTTCTTTTCTGGAGCATCACTCACTTTGCCCGTAAAATGTTTGTTACTGTTGGCGAACAGTTAAGCGGCCAGCAAACCTTTACAGTTATGGGCGCCGGTATGGTGGGTGCATTGGCTTATACTTTCAGCGATTCATTCTGGTTCAGTGCCGTGGAAGGTGAAGTTTATGCGTTATCATCTTTCTTCACTGCCTTGGTTTTTTGGGCTATGCTGAAATGGGAACATGCTGATGAACATGCAGGCAATGATCCTTCTGCAAGAGCAAGATCTGACCGCTGGATCGTTTTTCTTTTCTTCATGATGGGTTTGTCCATCGGTGTACACCTGCTGAACCTGTTAACTATTCCTGCTGTGGTAATGATCTATTACTACCGGCGTTACCAGTCCACTACCAAAGGAGCTATTATGGCATTTATCATCGGGTGCCTCATTACCGGCATTGTACAGTTAGGCATTATCCAATACTCTATGAAAGCGGCAGGTTTGTTTGACGTATTTTTTGTGAACTCGCTTCACCTGCCATTCTTTTCAGGCTTCACTATTTATTTTGTAGCGCTGGCTGCTATAATTGTATGGGCACTTCGTTTCAACGAAAAAAATATTTCGAAAGGAAAATTAATTACCTGGTTCATTCTTTTCCTTGCATTATTCACACTTCCTTTCTTCACAACCACAGGTTCTGTAGGAAGCCAGGTTTTCAAATTTTTATTGATTGCTTCGGTTGGCGCTGTGGCCGGTTATTTTTTGAAACCTTCCGGGTTGAAAGTGGTAAAACTGGCTCTATGGTCTTTTGCCTTTATGACTTTGGGGTATTGCATGTACTTCACTGCTCTTATCCGTGCAAATGCAAGCCCGGCGATTAATATGAATGATGTAAACAATCCTATCAACCTCGTTTATTATCTCAGTCGTGAACAATATGGGGATGTTCCTCATATTTACGGACCACATTTCCAGGCTAATTATAAGCCAGACCCTGATAGCTACAACGGCATTGCCATGAAGAAGGGTGAAATGAAATATGTAAAAGGGAAGACGAAATATATTCCTATTGGTACGGAAGACAAACCAGAGTATGAAAGTGAAGACATGCAACTTTTTCCCCGTGTATGGGATGGCAGCAACGATCAGGGCCATGCAGAATTTTATGCCGATTGGCTGAATCTCGGTCAATACCAGGATCAATACGGAAGAACCCGGTATGAAGCGCCAACCTATGGCGATAATATGAATTGGTTCTTTTCATACCAGATGAGCCTGATGTACTGGCGATATTTTATGTGGAATTTTGCCGGCAAGCAAAATGATGTACAGGGACTGGGTAATAAAAGGGACGGCAACTGGATCAGCGGCATCTCTTTTATTGACAACAAACGATTGGGCGACCAGGATGAAATGCCCGCCAGCCTGAAAAACAACAAAGCACATAATAAACTCTTCATGCTGCCATTCCTGCTGGGCATCATGGGTTGTGTGTACCAGTTCATCAGGAATAAAAAAGACTGGATCGTTAGTTTTCTACTCTTTTTCTTTACAGGCATTGCCGTGGTACTTTATTTAAACCAACCGGGCAATCAACCCCGTGAACGGGATTATGCTTACGTGGGATCATTCTATGCATTTGCTATCTGGATAGGTCTTGCTGTAGTAGCGCTGGTAAGAATGGCCCGGGAAAAAGAAGACAAACAAACATTTCAAAACATGCTCCTGTATGGCGGAGTACTTACTTTCCTTGTTACATTAATGAGTTCAGCACCGGGACCGTTTGGCGATATGCTGATGACCGCAATTTATGTAACCGTACTGTACGTTGCAGTTACTGCTGCTATTACTTTCCTTATAAGGGCTGTTTCATCTGCCGGGCAAAATTTACGAATACTTAATATTGCCACAACAGCCATTTGTCTTATTGCGCCATTAATTATGGCACAGCAGGAATGGGATGATCATGACCGAAGTAAAAAAACGACGGCGCCGGATATAGCAAAAGATTACTTAGAAAGTTGCGCACCTAATGCTGTCCTGTTTACGTTTGGCGATAACGATACTTATCCTTTGTGGTATGCACAGGAAGTAGAAGGTGTTCGTCCTGATATACGCATTATCAATAACAGTTTGCTGGGGATTGACTGGTACATTAACCAGCTTCGGTATAAAGTAAACGAAGCTGACTCACTGGATTTGCTGTGGACACCTGAACAGATTGAAGGGCATAACAGAGAGTATATGAGGTATAGCCAGCAGGGAGACAAAAATACTTATTACGATCTGTATGATGTAATGAAAAATGTATTGGGCAAACCCTATATTGATGAAGAAACAAAAAGAGATGTTGGCTTAGGAAGTTTCCCGGTAGCCCGTTTCCGTGTACCGGTAGATACGGCGCTGCTGAGAAAGAATGGAACAGCCAATGCTACAGACAGTATCTTCTCTGAGATGTTATTTGAAATACCGGATTATAAATTAAAAGCGGCTTTACTTCGAAGTGACCTGGTGATCCTGAACATTATTGCCTCCAACAAATGGAAACGCCCCATTTATTTTACATATCCCATTGGTGAACTCGGTTTTGGTGATTATCTGCGGAAAGATGGTCTGGCCTATCGCCTTGTGCCGGTAAAGAATAAATTTCCTCAAAGCAACTGGGTAACCGATCAAACAATGCGGCAGATGCGTGTGGGCGGTACACAGATACGGGATAATAACAGCGATTTTATGTATCATAACATGATGAACAAATTTGCTTTTGGCGGTGCTGATAAAAAAGGAGTTTATTTCGACGAAGAGAACCGCCGTCATATTCTCAATATCCGGGCATTGTATGCTGAAGCTGCCGGCAACCTGGCAGACCAGGGACGTAAAGCTGATGCGCAGAAATTGCTTGAAAAATGCGAAGCTAACATTCACAGCAATAATATGCCGTATGCCATGGCAAGCCGTTACAATAATCATAACCAAACATCATTACTTTACCTGGAGGCTTTTTACAAAGCAGGTAAAATGGATGTGGCCGAAAAGATCAGGCAGGCAATACGCAAAGACCTGGAACAGCAAAGAAAATATTACAATTATATTAAAGACAAGAGACCGGAATTATTTGGCGGTTATGAACGTTCTGAAGCTCCGCTCAATGATATATTACTGCAGGTATTGGAAGCCATCGAACAAAAATATGTGCCGAATATAAAAGCTAAAACAACCACGGAACTCCCTGCCACCATAACTAATTCTGTAAAGCCAGATAGTACAAAAATAACCGACAGCACAAAGAAGAAAGATAGTGTAAAGCCGAAATGATATTTTTTTTCAGCTAAGAAAACCCTGTTTCATCTAAAACGAGACAGGATTTTTTTAAGACTTAAGAGGGTTACCAACCCTTACAACAAGAACCCGGCAAAATATTTATCGTAAATTGCCCGATAGATGCGAGGATTTCATTTTACAAAATATGATCCCGACAGCGAAGGCAAGAGCAGGTTTGAACAATTGCTCGACCTGTTCATGCAATTACTTACTTATACCAGCGGTGATGTGGCAGAAGCATTGGCCTGGTTAAATGAGCTGGATAAAAAATATGAATTGACCGACAATGAATACGGCATGGGCGATTTTATTGATGAGCTGAAAGAGAAAGGATACATCACAGATAAGAATGAGCAGGGACAAATAAAAATAACTCCAAAGACCGAGCAGGGTATTCGCAAAAGAAGCCTGGAAGAAATTTTTGGCAAACTAAAAAAAACAAAACCGGGAGATCATCACAGCTTCAAACCGGGGCAAGGTGATGAAATAAATCCTGAAACAAGGCAGTTCCAGTTTGGCGATATGCTGGAACAAATTGATTTCACCGAATCAATCCGGAATGCACAAATAAATCATGGTATTGAAATTTTCAATATACAGGAAGATGACCTGAGCATACGGGAAACTGATTTCAAAGCACAGACTTCTACGGTGCTGATGATTGACATTTCCCATTCAATGATTTTATATGGAGAAGACCGCATCACTCCTGCCAAAAAAGTGGCAATGGCGCTGAGTGAATTAATAACCACCAAATATCCCAAGGACACACTGGATATTGTGGTGTTTGGCAATGATGCCTGGCCGGTGGAGATAAAAGACCTTCCTTATTTACAGGTTGGGCCTTATCATACCAATACAGTAGCAGGACTGGAATTAGCAATGGATATTTTACGGAGAAGAAAGAATCCGAACAAACAGATCTTCATGATCACAGACGGAAAGCCAACCTGTCTGAAGATTGGCAAGCGGTATTATAAAAATGCTTTTGGTCTGGACAGAAAAGTTGTGAGCCGTTGTATGAACCTGGCAGCGCAGTGCAAGAAACTAAAAATACCCATTACAACTTTCATGATCGCCACCGATCCGTACCTGCAAAGATTTGTACAGGAGTTTACTGAAACCAATAATGGAAAAGCTTTCTTTGCATCATTGGATAAGTTGGGTGCATTTATATTTAAGGATTTTGAATCAGGAAAACGTAAAACTGTTTATTAGATATAGCCGGGAAGGCGGTAAGACGGAAAGAAATTATATAATTTAAGGAGATAATGTATCAATTAACAGAACATGAAGAATGGCTTTGTAAAGAAATTGTTGATTGTGCCTATCGTGTACATAAAGAATTAGGACCCGGGCTACTTGAAAAAGTTTATGAGGCTTGCTTCTGTCATGAATTAGGTAAAAAAGGTATTAACTACCAGAGGCAAATTGATCTTCCAATTTTCTATGATGGACTTACATTTGATGAAGGTTTGAGAATGGATGTGTTTGTTGAGGAATTAATCATTTGTGAATTAAAAGCCGTAGAAACTGTCAATCTACTTTGGCAGGCACAAATAATGAGTCACCTCAAAATGACTGGAAATAACATTGGCTTTTTAATAAATTTTAATGTTGCACTTATAAAAAATGGAATCAGGCGTTATTGTATTGAATAAAAAAACTTACCGCCTTCCCGTCTTACCGGCTATGAATATC
>JAHEZF010000041.1 GCA_023251215.1 Sphingobacteriales bacterium
TATTTCAATAATAACCTGAAAGGAAAACGGTTTGCAATTTGGGGCCTTGCTTTTAAGCCCAATACTGATGATATCCGGGAGGCCCCTGCACTGGAGATCATTGATATTTTAATCAGGGAAGGAGCTACCGTATGTGTTTTTGATCCTGAAGCAATGAGTAATGTAAAAAAACAGATAGGAAACAAGGTTGATTATGCCCAGGATCAATATCATGCTTTGAAAAATGCTGATGCTTTGATCATAACTACCGAATGGAATGAATTCCGGACTCCTGATTTTTCAAAGATGGCTGCTGACCTTACAAACAAAGTTATTTTCGATGGACGCAATCTGTTTGACCTGGCTGCAATCGGTGAATTGGGTTTTCATTATGAAAGTATAGGCCGGAAAATTGTGAAACCCCCAGTCCCTAAAGGGATGTAAGAATTTTGCCTGAGGTATAAAAAAAATATCTGAAAGAGGGACTATTTCAATAATAAGCAATGACGACTTTTTCAAATGAAGCCAGCAATTACAATTCACCCTTCATGGAACCAGGGAGTAAACGAATACTGATAACCGGCGCTGCCGGGTTTCTCGGATCGCATTTATGCGACCGGTTCATCAGGGAAGGTTATTACGTAATTGGGATGGATAACCTGATTACAGGCGATCTGAAAAATATTGAACATTTATTCAAACTGGAGCCATTTGAATTTTACCATCATGATGTAACAAAATTTATCCATATACTCGGCCAGCTTGATTATATCCTTCATTTTGCCTCGCCTGCCAGCCCGGTTGATTATTTAAAGATTCCCATTCAGACATTGAAAGTAGGGGCAATGGGAACTCATACTTGTCTGGGATTAGCTAAAGCAAAAGGGGCAAGGATACTTGTGGCATCTACCAGTGAAGTATATGGCGATCCACTGGTACATCCGCAGACGGAAGAATATTGGGGCAATGTGAATCCTGTTGGTGAACGGGGAGTATATGATGAAGCCAAACGCTACCTTGAATCTATTACGATGGCTTATCACAATTTTCATAAAGTAGAGACAAGAATTGTCCGCATATTCAACACTTACGGATCAAGGATGAGGTTAAATGACGGGAGGGCTTTGCCTGCATTTATTGGACAGGCATTGCGTGGGGAAGACCTGACTGTTTTTGGCGATGGTTCACAGACAAGAAGCTTTTGTTATGTAGATGATATGATAGAAGGCATTTATCGTTTGCTGCTCAGTGATTATCATTTGCCGGTAAACATTGGCAATCCGGATGAAATTTCAATGAAAGATTTTGCAGAAGAGATACTTGCTTTAACAGGCAATAAAGTGAAGATCACTTACAAACCTTTATCGGCAGATGATCCAAAGCAACGTCAACCGGATATTACAAAAGCTAAAACTATTTTGAATTGGGAACCTAAAGTTAGCCGTAAAGAAGGGCTGAAAATCACTTACAGCTATTTTAAAGCATTGCCAATGGAAGAATGGAGTAAATTGCCGAAGGAGTTTGTAAGTATGAAATAGAAAATATTCAATATTCAATTTTCAATAAAAATGTACAGGGAGTTAGTTGATAAAAAAGCAAAATTGGGAATAATAGGATTGGGCTATGTGGGATTGCCTGTTGCACTCGAATTTGCCCGCAAGGTATCTGTTATCGGTTTTGATATTAATGCAAAACGGATTGAAATGATGAAGCAGGGAATTGATCCAAGCAATGAACTGGGCAAAGAAGCATTTGCAGGTTGTGATATAACGTTTACCAATTCTCCGGATGTTTTAAAAGAAGCAAAATTTTTCATTGTAGCTGTGCCTACTCCGGTTGATGAACATAATGCGCCCGACCTGGGGCCGGTAAAAAAAGCATCAGAAACTATTGGTAAAGTAATAAAGAAAGGAGATTATGTTGTTTTCGAATCAACAGTTTACCCCGGTTGTACGGAAGAAAATTGTTTGCCGGTGATTGAAAAGCTATCAGGTTTAAAAAACATAACTGATTTCAAGTTAGGTTATTCGCCTGAAAGAATTAATCCAGGAGATAAAACACATACGCTGTCTAAAATAACCAAAGTGGTTTCTGGTTGCGATGCAGAATCACTGGAAGAAATAGCGAAAGTATATGGATTAGTGGTAGATGCCGGCATACACAAGGCTTCAAGCATTAAGGTGGCCGAAGCAGCAAAAATTATTGAGAATACACAAAGAGACCTGAACATTGCATTGATGAATGAACTTTCCATCATTTTTAATATGATGGATATTAATACGTATGAAGTGCTGGAAGCCGCCGGCACCAAATGGAATTTTTTGAAATTCCAGCCCGGCCTTGTAGGCGGCCACTGTATTGGGGTGGATCCATATTACCTTACTTATAAGGCAAATGAATTGGGGTATGATGCAGAAGTGATACTGGCCGGAAGAAACATTAATGATAATATGGCCAGGTATGTGGCCGAAAAAGTAGTACAGCACATTATTAAAAATTCCGGCGATGTAAAATCGGCCAGAGTGCTGGTGATGGGAGCAACCTTCAAAGAAAATGTAAGCGATATAAGAAATTCCAAGGTGGCGGATATGGTAAAAGCATTGCAGTCATTTTATGTAAATGTGGATGTGGAAGACCCGTATGCAGATTCTGATGAACTGAAACATGAATATGGATTTGAGCTGGCTGAAAAAACCGGTAATGATTATGATGCTGTGATTATAACAGTACCACACAATGAGTATAAGGAGCTGGATGAAAATTATTTTGCCCGCATCACCCAATCGCATGGATTGATTGCGGACCTGAAAGGAATTTACCGCAATAAAATAACTAACAGAAAATACTGGAGTTTATAATATGCCTTTTAATAAAACTGATATTCCGGGCTTGCTGATCTTTGAACCTAAAGTGTTTGAAGACAGCCGGGGTTATTTTTTTGAATCGTATAATGAAAAAGTTTTTCAGCAGCAAGGAATTGATCTTCGCTTTGTACAGGATAACCAATCCTCATCATCTTATGGAGTGATACGTGGACTGCATTACCAGTTACCGCCTTATGCGCAAGTCAAGCTTGTCCGTGTATTGCAGGGAAAAATTTTGGATGTAGCAGTTGACATCCGCAAAGGTTCACCCACTTATGTAAAAACTTTTTGCGTGGTATTATCTGAAGAAAATAAAAAACAGTTATTCATTCCAGCCGGCTTTGCTCACGGTTTTTCGGTATTGAGTGAAAAAGCGGAGGTTTTATATAAATGCGACGCATTTTATAATAAAGAAAGCGATGCAGGGATCCGCTTTAATGACCCGGTATTGAATATTGACTGGAAAATTCCGGCTGATAAAGTTATTGTTTCAGAAAAGGATAAAGAACTTCCCGCAATGGCTGATTGTAAAAATAATTTTGTGTTTGAAAAATGACAAAAACTGCTACCCCCCCTTTAGGGGCCGGGGGTAAAATACTTGTGACAGGGGCCAATGGTCAGTTGGGAAAGGAATTAAAAATATTAGCTCCTTCATTTCCGCACCCGATAGCTATCGGGTTCGATTTTATTTTTCTTTCAAAAGAAGACCTGCCGATCTATCATTTTGAAATGCTGCGGCATTATTTCATGACATACCAGCCGCAGTACCTCATTAATTGTGCCGCTTACACAGCAGTTGACAGGGCCGAAACAGAAAAAGATTTAGCCTTCCAGGTAAATGCTGAAGCAGTGGGAGTGATGGCTGCAATTTGCAGGGAGTATAAAACAAAATTCATTCATATTTCCACAGACTATGTTTTTGATGGTGCTGCATCCAGGCCATACAAAGAAGATGCTCCAACCAATCCGCAGGGAGTTTACGGCGCCTCCAAACTGGAAGGAGAAAAGCAGGCGATAAAATTTAATTCCGATGCAATAATCCTCCGCACATCATGGGTGTATTCGGAGTATGGAAAAAATTTTGTAAGAACAATGCTGAAGCTGTTGCAGGAAAAAGAAGAAATAAATGTGGTGGACGACCAGGTCGGCTCGCCAACTTATGGAGCAGATTTGGCTGAAGTGATTCTCAACATTATTTCATCGGGTAAATGGCATCCCGGCATTTATCATTTCAGCAACGAAGGGGTAATCAGCTGGTACGATTTTGCAGTTACTATTAAACAGTTGACCGAAAGTAATTGTAAAATAAATGCCATTCCCACTTCGCAATATCCCACCGCTGCAAAGCGGCCGGCTTATTCAGTGCTGGATAAAAGAAAGATTCAGGAAACTTTTAATATTCCATTAAAAGACTGGAGAAAGAGTCTTGCTGTTTGTTTGAAACGGCTAAAGCATTCTTCCGGCCAGCAGATGTAATGATCAACTGCTGAATTTTACAGCTGTATTCATCCTATCCGCCACATTATCCCAGTTAATTATCTGCAGCATCGAATCCACAAAATCATTTCGCTTGTTTTTGTATTTGAGATAATAAGCATGTTCCCATACATCAAGTACCAGCAAAGGAATAACTCCCCATTGGGTTAATTTTTCGTGATTCTCACATTGCAAAACGGTGAGTTTATCAGAATAGGGCTGGTAGCCGAGAATGCCCCAGCCATTGCCATCCACATCCTTTGAAGTTTTGGCGAGATATATTTTCAGTTTATCATAGCTGCCAAAATCTTTTTCAATTCTTTTCTGCAGGTTGCCTGAGGGTTCGGCTTTTTTATTGGCCAGGTTAGTCCAGAAAATAGTGTGAAGCACATGCGAAGAAAAATGATAGGATAATTTCTTTGTCCAGTAATCCATTGTTTCCACGTTATTTTCGTCCAATGATTTTCTGATCATTTGCAGGTCTTTATTAGCACCTTTCACCGCACCACCGTGATGGAATGTGTGATGTAGGAAAACTGTTTCTTCATCCATATAAGGTTCAAGAAAATTTTTATTATAGGGCAAGGGCAAATGAATGAAGTTGCCGTCGGCGTCAGTCAGCTTATCAAGACCATTTTCATCATAGTGTTGTGCCAGCACAGAATTGGTTGGCAAAATGCTGGTGGCGGCTAAAACGCCGGAAGCTGAAAGAAATTGTTTGCGGTTCATAATAAATCATTTTTAAAAAGTAAAACGCCACACCAATTTACCGATTCCGGATGAGACATCGGGCTTTACGATATTAATCTGTTTTATTTGCTCATAACCCCGATTGTAAACAAAATAAAAATCAGTTCCGATTTTGGGTATCCAGTGCAGCCTGAAATTGCCAAACAAAACTTCATCCAATGAATTCCATTGTACAAATAATGACAGATCAAGTTTTGTGGTAAATGCATAGTTGATGAATTGTGCCAGCTCATTTGTAATAACTTTTCCCTGTGGTAGCTTTACAATATTATGCGTATAAACTGTTTCAAAGTATAAATGTGAATTTGCATTAAACCCAACCTGAGCTTCGAGAGTTTGTATCTTACCGGTATAAAATGTTCCCCGGTTATAATTGAGTGCTCCCCAAAGAGACCGGGCCTGGAAAGATTCTATTTGAATTTCGTTCCGGTGCATCCAGTATTTGCCGGTTGGAATAATAACAGAATCCGTAAGTTCAAATGGTTCATCCAGCCGGTCATAGAATTGCTGAAGGTTCCATTCAAATGTCTCTCCACTTTTAAGAATAAACCCCAGCGGCCTTGTTTCATTGCTGAACGATTCAAACTGGCCGGTGCTGTGTGTGCGGTAATATTGAAAGGCCCAGGGTTTGAATTGCATTTTACGTACACCCCATTTTGTAAAAAAGCGGGGACTGTACCGGAAGTTCCATTGCAGGTTATCAAAATCAGTACGCTGAAGAAATCCTAATTCCGGATTAAAATTTTGCTGCACACTGCTGATGCCGATAAAATTATCAATAAGATCATTGGGATAATCAATAAAGAAACGGTAAGCATGGGCTTTGTCAGCATTTTTTCCTTTATCAAAACTTTGTGTAGCTACTGCTGTTATTAGAAGGTTTTTATTTTTTAAAAATTTAGATGTGGTGAAGCTGCCGTCAATGCCAGCAACATGGTTATTGATAGTGCTGTTATTTTTTGAGGTGATGATGGCCCCGATGTATGACTGGTTGCCAATATCCCTGCGGTAGCGGAAAACGGTATTGTTAGTTGCAGGTACTGTATCCTTTTTGCCGGTTTCAATATTTAAAAAGCCAACATTGTTTTTACCTACTTTGCCAAACACTCTTGCACCTGCAATTACCGGTACAGATTCCAATGATTCAATCCCGATGCGGCGGGTATAAAAAACCTGGTTGTTCAGACCTAAACCAAACTGGTAATTCTGATAACCTTCTAAAAAGAAGTCTCTTTTTTCAGGATAATATAAATTGAACCGGGTTAAATTAACCGGTATCCGGTCAGCTTCCACTTGTGCAAAATCGGTATTGGTGGTAAGATTTAATTTCAGCGTGGGAGTAAGGTTCACATTCAGTTCAGCACCCAGCTTGCCTTGCCGCTGCCTTTTTTCAGGAATAATTTTTTCAAAACCTCCCAGCAGGTAAGGTTTTAGTTCAAAGCGTTTGGCATAACCAATATTTTTTATACCTGTTAATGTGCCTGCATTTACCACACAAAAAATGGAACAGTCTCTTGTCCAGCCCTGCCACAATACCTGTTCATTTTTTGAACGGATGTTTCTTTCAAAATTAATGGCCCAAGTATGTTCTGTTTGATTTTTGAATTGCAATGAATTAAAAGGAATTCTTATTTCGGCAAACCAACCTTCATGGGTGATCGTTGTTTTTGCATCCCACACTCCGTTCCAGTTCTTGTTTCCTTCCTCGCCGCCGGATACTAAAAGATCGGCCCTTGCACCCAATGGATTAATGACAAACAAATAGCCATTTCTTTTATCGTTGAAAGGAGAGATGATGACTTGGAAATTATCATCGTTTTCATAATCAAAATCCCGTTGCAGGAATTTGGCATTGATCTTTTTTGCATCCTGCTGGTAACAGCACACGCCAAAGTATAGCGCCAGCTTATCATACAGCACAGCCACTTTTGTTTTTTCGGAAGAAGGTTTACCAAAATCAAGTTCTTTTTGAGTAAAATTTTCAACGTCAGTTGCCTGTTGCCATTCGGGTTCAGTTAATTTGCCATCAAAGTTGATGTTTGCAGATATTGGAAAGGCTGCAATACTGTCGGGAGATGAATGTTGGGCATTAAGATCTGTGCATAAAAAAAGTAAAAGCAGAATAACAGGTAAGCAGTTAACCAAAAATCTCATCTTCTAAAATTATTGTTTTAAAAGATCAGGGTTCCAGGTATGTCTTTCCTCCTGTACATATTTAGCCCAGCTATATAAGGCGTCATAAATTTTCATTCCCGCCTCCAGCATTTCATAGTCGTTTTTGTAATTATGGGAAAGACCGGCAGAAATACACCACAGACCAGCCGATTGGGGCGACAGATCAAAACGATCGGTATCTGCCCCGCGAATAATTATTGCCAATTGTTTCAATACGGGATCATCAAGCTGGTGTTTTTTAATGATAAAATCAAAAGTACAGAGGTCCCCCTCATGTGAATATTCGGCTCCGGGAATATCAAAGGGAATGGCATTAAGTTCTTTTGCCTTTTCAAATACCCGTTCTTTCGGAACATAGATGAACTCTGCCTCCCGATCTACAAAATTTTTAATCAGCCAGGGACAGGCAATACGGTCAATCTTGGGCCGCTCACGGGTTATCCATTTCATAATAAGCTTTTTTTAAAGGTAGGAAGAAATTGAGAGGAGTGAAAAGGGTTGTGGAAGATATGAAACAGAAAACCCCGGTTTATAAATCGAGGTTCTTTGTTGCCTTGCAAGGATTCGAACCCTGACATAGAGAGCCAGAATCTCTCGTACTACCATTATACTACAAGGCAGGGTAAATCAAAAATCAGAAACAAAAAATAAGAAATGAGAAAAGGGCAATCCCTACTTTCTTATTTCTCATTCCAAATTACTTATTTCTGATTCCTGTTGACCCATAAGGATTCCCTGTTCCGCCTCAGGCGGGAGAACCTTAACAGACAGAACCAAAATCTTAAGAACAGAAAAGACTGCTTTAGTAAGCAACCTTTTTTTGTTGACCCATAAGGATTCGAACCTTAACAGACAGAACCAAAATCTGTAGTGCTACCATTACACCATGGGTCAATTCGTTCCGATAGCTATCGGAATAGGAGTGCAAAAATAGGATTTGATGGCTTTCTTCCCAAATGGATTTGCCGGGGATGTTAAAAAGTTACTACAACTATTTTTCTTTTCTCATATTGCAAGGCAACCTGTACCCGGAAAAAGGCTGAGGGCTTAAATAACGGTGCGGGAAATTTTTGGTACATTTAGTGATCAATTCTACTATCATGAACGCAACCAACCGCCGCCGCTTCCTGCAAAAAGTCGGTGCATTTTCTGCAACTGCTTTTTTTGCATCAATAACACAACCTGCTTGGTCAAGAAATCTGCAAAAAGCATTAAGGGATGCAGAAGGAATTTCCCCGGCTGACCTGGCAAGCGAAGAAGACTTCTGGTATTATATCCAGCAATCGTTTACTGTATCACCGTCGTTGATCAACCTGAATAACGGTGGTGTTTCGCCTGCACCCAAAACCGTGCAGGATGCCATGAAACGATATTATGATTACAGTAATGAAGCTCCGAGTTATTATATGTGGCGGATATTAGACCAGGGCCGTGAACCTTTAAGAAAGAACCTGGCAAAAATGGCAGGCTGTGATGCAGAAGAAATTGCTATTAATAGAAATTCTTCTGAGGGTTTGGAGACAGTGATATTTGGGTTGCAACTGAACTCCGGCGATGAAATAGTGGCCGCCAAACAGGATTATCCCAATATGATAAATGCATACAAGCAAAGGGAAATGCGTGAAGGAATAAAAATGGTTTGGATAAATCTTGAATTGCCCAGCGAAGATGAAAATTATATGGTGAATCAGTATGTGAACGCTTTTACTTCCAAAACCAAAGTGGTCCATATTACACATATCATCAACTGGAACGGACAAATTTTACCGGTAAAAAAAATTGCTAACGAAGCACATAAAAGAGGTATTGAGGTAATTGTGGACGGGGCACATAGTTTCGGGCATTTTGATTTTAAAGTTCCCGACCTTGATGCGGATTATTTCGCTGCCAGCCTGCACAAATGGTTATTTGCTCCTATCGGCAGCGGGATGCTGTATGTAAGGAAAAACAAGATCAAAAATATTTATCCTTTATTCGCCACCAGTGATAATCCACTCAAAGATGACATCCGGAAATTTGAAAGTCTTGGCACCCGGCCTTTCTTTATTGAACAGGCAATTGGCAAGGCGATTGAGTTTCATGAAATGATCGGCAGCGAAAGAAAAGAAAAGCGTTTACATTATTTAAAAAATTATTGGTTTGATAAAGTGAAGGATATACCTAAGGTAAAACTGAATACATCTTTTCATTCCAAATGGGGTTGCGCCATCGGCAATATCGCCATTGAGGGCAGAAAACCCGGTGAACTGGACAGCTTCCTGCTGGATAAATACAGGATTCACACGGTAGGTATTGAATGGGAGAATATAAAAGGTGTTCGTGTGACGCCGAATGTGTACACCACATTAAACAATCTTGATGTATTAGTAGAAGGTATTACTGCTTTTGCGAAAAGCTAAGTCCGAAGGAATAATATTATTATAGAAATAGAATTCGGGTATCGGAAGAATCCCGGAGGGATGACATTATAATTTCACCCCTTCGGGGTTTTGTTTTCTTTTATTTGATTAATCTATAATAATAACATCCCTCCGGGATTATAATAAAGAGATTTAAATTACAGCTTCAACACACCCACTACAGGAATGTCCACACTCCAGACTAACCGCAAGATAAATCTGTTGCAGGCCACTTCAATCAACATGATTGACATGGTAGGTATCGGACCTTTTGTGGTAATGCCATTTGTAGTAGCGCAGTTCAATAGCGGATTATTTCTATGGGCATGGATATTCGGTGCCATCGCAGCTTTTATGGATGCTATGATATGGAGTGAACTGGGAGCAAAATATCCATTGGCAGGGGGCACTTATAATTTTCATCGTATTGCATTTGGCGAAAAAGGCGGAAGACTGATGAGCTTTTTGT
>JAHEZF010000244.1 GCA_023251215.1 Sphingobacteriales bacterium
AAGCGCCGCGGTTCATTGCGGTGCGGATATTTTCCATATCGCCGTATGCTGAAACAATAACCGATTTCAATAAACTCTTTTGTTCATTCAGTTTGGAAAGAAAGGTAAGCCCATCCATTTCGGGCATATTGATATCACATAATATTATATCCACATCATGATGTTGTTCCAGTTGTTCCAATGCAAGCTTACCATTTGCCGCAAAAACAAATTCATACTGGTGCTCCCGTATTTTCTGACGAAACTTCTGCTTGATGAGCATTTCCAGGTCCATTTCATCATCTACAACAAGTATTTTGGCCATCAGTGTATAGCTTTTAATTTTTCTTTTAACAGAATAAAATCAAGTGGCTTGGTAAGAAAAGCATCAGCGCCCAGCCGCATGGCGGTATGATAATTTTCACCATCTCCATAAGCGGTGATCATCATGACCACAGGCGGTGGTTCATGATGTTTTTCTTTGATGCGGCGCAACAATTCCAGGCCGCTCATGCCGGGCATATTGATATCAGATAGTATCAATACCGCTTCATGATCGTGGCCATTCAGATAACCCAACGCTTCTTCTCCTGAAAAAGCAAAAACAAATTCCATTTCGCCGGTTCGCATTTCTTTTCTGAAGCGCTGCTCAAACAACACTTGAACATCTTTTTCGTCGTCAACTACTAAAATTTTCATCTGATGAATTTATGGATTATAAGGTAAGATAATAATAAACTCGGCATATTCCCCTTCCCTGGTATTTACTTTCAATTCTCCACCATGTCCTTTGGTAATAATATCATAACTCATCTGAATCACGGATTTATTGGATTTATGGATTTCACCGATTTTACTAAGGCATTTATTCCGTGTCATCATTTAATCGTTTTAATCCGTGATTCAGACAACTGGTAATGAAATAATAAACGTTGATCCTTCTCCTTCCTTCGTCTCCACTTTCAATTCCCCGCCATGCCCTTTGGTAACAATATCATAGCTCAATGACAATCCCAATCCCGTTCCCTGTCCTGTTGGTTTGGTGGTAAAGAAAGGTTGAAAGATTTTATCCAATACTTTTTGTGGTATGCCACCCCCATTGTCAGATACTTTTATTTGAACACTCCGACCCCCTAAAGGGGGCTGGATAGAGCTTGTTGTTATGGTAACAGTAGGCTCATAATTTTCACCAGATTGTTTTTTCTTTTCGTTGATGGCATAAAAAGCATTGGTAAGTAAATTTAATATTGCTCTCCCAATATCCTGTGGAATAATATTTATCGTTCCAATGTTTTTGTCAAAATCAGTTTTGATAGTAGCATTGAATGATTTGTCTTTTGCCCGTAATCCATGATAAGCCAATCTTAAATATTCATCACACAATGCATTAATATCTGTTGGCTCTTTTATGCCGCTGCTACTGCGGCTGTGTTGCAGCATTCCTTTAACTATGGCATCGGCTCTTTTACCATGAAAGATTATCTTTTGCTCATTTTCATCAATATTATTTGCAATAGTTCTTACCTCATTCAAATTTCCGTTGCCGATTTCCTGTCTCATTTCAGCAATCAATTCACTGTTTACTTCCGAAAAATTATTGACGAAGTTTAACGGATTTTGAATTTCATGGGCAATGCCGGCAGTGAGTTCGCCCAGTGAAGCCATCTTTTCTGATTGGATGAGTTGTGTTTGAGTGGATTTTAAGTCGGTCAATGTTTTTTCCAAAACTTTATTTGCTTTTTGCTTTTGCCTGTTATTACGGTATAGAATTAATACTAAAAGCAAAAACACAGATATTCCGGCAAGCATTGCGTAGGTTCTGGTCCTGGTTCTTATATCTTCCTTCGCTTTTTCCACATCCTGCAAACGTTGCTGTTCATCAAAATCTATATTTTGAAATTGCTGCGTCTGCTTTGAATTAAAGAGGCTGTCATTTATTTTAATGATCAGCGACTGGTATTTTACAGCGCTATCGCTGTTATCCGCAGCTTTATAATAATATGCCAATGCAGTATAAGAACGTAATAAAAGATCCGGTGCATTTAAGTAATGCGCCGCGACAAGTCCATTTTGTATGTAAAAAAGACTTGAGTCTGCTTTTCCCGATTGTTTGTAAATATCTGCCAATTCAAGATTGCTGGCTACCACTCCCCTGAAGTAACCATACTCTGTACTTGCCATCAAAGCTTTCCTGAAATATTCGCCGGCCAATTGTTGTTTTCCCTCTGCTATATATACCCGCCCCATGTTTAAGAATATACTGCCGATATATCTGTTATAGCCAGCCTTAACAGCGTTGTCATAAGCATGCTGAAGGCTGATCAAAGCGGAGTCTGTATGCTTTAAAGAAAGATAAGTCCGGCCCATCGTCGCATAGGTGTTGCTTAGCATAGGTAAGTTTTGGGATTGCTCTGCAAGCGGCAGAGATTTCTTATAATGGTATAATGCTTTTTCATAATTTCTGGCATTGAGGTATATAATGCCTGTATATTGATGAGTCCTGCTCAATTGTGTAAGCCGCTGCAAGTGGGCCGTTAATGTGCGATCCGTAAAATCATCTGTCGGGGGGAATTTAGCGGATAAAATATTTTTTTCACTTTTGGGGTCCTCGGTAATGGAAATTGCTGACAAAAGAGTTTGTAAAGACCGGGGATAGTTTCCCAAATTAAGCAATGCATAGCCCATCTGATCCAAGGCATATACTTCCTCGAGTTTGAGGTCCAGTTTTTTTGTGATTGTCAGCATTTTTCCGGCATAGTGGTAAGCGCTATCGGGATTTATTTCTGTATATGCATCGGAAAGTTTTCCAAACAGGACTAATTCAATTGTATCATTTTTAGTGATGGTTATTTCATTTTTCAGGCTATCTATGTAAGCTTGTTGCGCTACAGCAGATTTTGCAATAACAAATAAAAATATGGTATAGAGGATTCGTCTGGTCATTTACTTAAATTATTTTTCCGGTAAACTTATAATAAATTCCGCACCTTCTCCTTCCTTCGTTTCCACCTTTAACTCGCCGCCATGCCCTTTTGTAATGATATCATAGCTAAGCGATAAACCCAAGCCTGTTCCCTGCCCGGTGGGTTTGGTAGTAAAGAAAGGTTGAAAGATTTTATCTAATATTTTTTCAGGAATGCCATTGCCGTTGTCAGCAACTTTAATTTCAACTTGGCCCCCATCCCCTGAAGGGGAGCCGAGTCTTCTGGTTGTAACAGTCACTATTGGTTCGTAAACTTCGTCGCCCCCCTTTAGGGGATGGGGGCTTTTCTTTTTTTCTGTCACTGCATAAAAGGCATTGGTGATTAAATTCAGAATTACACGGCCAATATCCTGCCGGAGCACATTTATTTCGCCCACCGTTTCATCAAACTCTGTTTTCATGGTTGCATTAAAAGATTTATCCTTTGCCCGTAACCCATGGTAAGCCAACCTTAAATATTCATCGGCCAGTTTATTAATATCTGTTGGCTCTTTTACCCCGCTACTGCTGCGGCTGTGCTGCAACATTCCTTTTACAATGGC
>JAHEZF010000245.1 GCA_023251215.1 Sphingobacteriales bacterium
AACGGGCGAAAATATAAATTGAAGAGGCAAACCCGTTAAGCAACTTTTCCTCCCATTTATTCGTCTTGCCAAAGCAATTGATCCGGATTGATTCATTGATCTGTCCCATGTGATTGTATATCTTTGAAACATTATTGCTCCAAATTCCTAATACTATGAAAGGTCTAAAATACTTTTTCTTCATTTTAACCTTTGTAGTTATTTATGTATTTACAAGTTGCACCAAAGACAACGACACAGATGGCAATAATTGTATTGCCGATACGGGTGGTAGTTTGACACTGGTGGTTTACCCCAGGCATCACGGAGCATCTATCTGGAGCCATGGAAATTACCGTGATACTGTTTATGTAAAATTTAATACACAGGTATTTCCCGGAACCAACCCATTAAAGTATGATTTAGCGCTCGCAGGAGATTCAGGCGAAGATCATGTTCATGTTGAAGGAATGAAATGCGGTGACTACTATATTTATGCAACCGGATGGGATACAACTCTGGCACCCCCTGACACCATCGTGAGAGGCGGAATTCCATATTCTACCGAAGCTGCTTATGGTGAGATTATTATTAATGTGCCGGTTGTTGAATGAAACATTACATAGACTAAAACAGGCCCTATAAACTTGCAAATGATTTTGAAAAAGAAAGATCTGTTAATTATCGTTTTCTTACTCACTTTACTTTTTTCATCCTGTGTTAATGATTATGTTCCTGAATATACCGGCTATCCAAAAGAAGTTGAAAACATTCTCGTCAACAAATGCTCAACTACCGGTTGTCATGATTCACAAAGCAAAGGTGCAGCAGGAGGAATTGATTTATCCACATGGGATAAGTTGTTTGAAGGAGGTCGTAATGGAACGCCTGTTATTCCTTACAGCGTTGATTATAGTTACCTGCTCTACTTCGTAAATACTTATCCTGACATTGACTCAACTATTTTACAACCCACCATGCCTGCTGGCAGTGTGCCTTTGTCGCGTAACGAGGTATATACACTTCGCAACTGGATTTCCAGCGGTGCGCCAAATGTTACAGGTAAAATAAAATTTACTGATAACCTGCAGAGAAGAAAAGTTTATGTAGCTAACCAGGCTTGTGACCAGGTAGCTGTCTTTGATGCTGATTCAAAAGTTCTTATGAGATATATTGAAGCAGGTGAAGATCATAACGTTGTGGAGGCTCCGCATCAGGTAAAAATTTCTCCCGATGGACAATACTGGTGTGTAGTTTTTTACAGCGGCAATTTTGTTCAGAGATTCAAAACATCGGATGACAGTTATGCCGGATCAGTAACTATCGGAACAGGCCAATGGAATACGATGTCATTTTCTCCGGACGGGAAGAAAGCTTTTGCTGCTGATTTGTCTGCCGGAAAAATCTCTTATATCAATTTCGAAACCATGCAAAGCACAATCATTGCAGCGCTCAACCTCCCTCATGGAACCTGGGTGAGCAATGACGGAAACACTTTATATGTTACATGCCAGCAGGGAAATTTTATTTATAAAATAAATATAACAGATCCATTATCCCCCTCCACACAGCATGTAGAATTAGAAGACGCCCCGCAAGATTTTAATAATAAATTCGATCCTCATGAAATAATTTTTTCACCGGATGGATCAAAATATTTTCTCTCATGTCAATATTCAAATGAGATACGGGTGATGCAAACTTCGAACGACAGTTTACTGGCTGCAATACCTGTGGGTCAAAAACCACAGGAGATGAGTATATCAGGCACAAGACCCTACCTGTTTGTTACGTGCCAGGAAGATGCCACGCAAGGGCCCGGCAAAAAAGGGTCGGTTGCTGTGATTGATTACAATACACTTAACGTAGTGGTTACCGGAGGAATTTATTCAGGATTTCAACCGCATGGAATTGCAGTGGATGACTACAATGATGTGGTGTATGTGGCAAATCTGAATTATGATCCTGCAGGGCCCGCTCCGCATCATTCAACCGATTGTGCAGGCCGTAATGGTTACCTTTCTATTATTGATATGAAGACTCTTCAATTGCTTACGATCTCAAATCCTGACGGAATAACTTATTCTTACAAGAACGAGTTACTTCCTTTTCCATATTCAGTGGCGTTCAGAAAATAATCAGAAAGAAAGGCTGAGTTGTTTCTTTTCATAGTCTATCACAGCCTTGTGTTCAGCAAGTATATCACTTCCTATCACCCCATCAATAGCCATCAGTCCTATTTTTTCATAAGACTGATTCACATGAACAAGATCGAGTAATACAATCTCCATGTTTTGAAGTGATAATTCACCAATCTCGAACAGCTCAAGCATCACCAGGTGGCTTTGCATGCTGTCGGTACCGAGGCCTGTAGATTTTTTATCGGCCGGAGTAAGCACCGCATCCGGAATAAAATGTGTGATACGCTCCCTATCAAACACAGTACGCGATGCACCGGTATCAATCAACATTAACGAAGATTTTCCATTCAACAAAACTTCGACAAGCAAATGAAATCCATCTCCTTCGATGCTTAATAAATCAAAAGTTACGGTTGTCCTTTTCATTATCAAAAAATAAAAAGGCACCTGTATTTTTCAAATGCCTTTTTAATGGAAACAAAAAACTATTTTACAGGTGCGCTCATGTTATCAAGTACACCCATCACTTCTTTCACGGATGTGGCCGATGCATGCAACAGCGTCATTTCGTCTTTGTTCAATTTCAATTCGATGACTTGTTCAATTCCTTTGCTGCCAAGTTTTACCGGAACACCGAGATAAATATCTTTCAAACCATATTCACCCTGCAACCAGGCACAGCACGGGAAAATCCGCTTTTGATCTTTCACAATTGCTTCTACCATTTGAGCGGCAGCAGCGCCTTGTGCATACCATGCAGATGTTCCCATCAAGTTCACGAGTTCCCCCCCGCCTTTTTTAGTGCGGTCAACAATAACATCCAATTTATCCTTTGCAATTAATTCGGTAACAGGTATTCCGGCAACCGTTGTATAGCGTGGCAACGGAACCATGGTGTCGCCATGACCGCCCATCAGCACAGCCTGTATATCTTTTGGAGATGTATTCAATGCTTCAGCAAGAAACGCTCGGTATCGGGCAGTGTCGAGAATTCCTGCCATACCAAACACGCGCGATGAATCAACATGTGCGGTGAGGTAGGCACAATAGGTCATTACATCGAGAGGATTCGACACCACGATGAGGATAGCATCGGGAGAATACTTCATAATATTTTCTGTCACTCCTCTTACAATGCCGGCATTGGTAGCAATCAGATCATCACGGCTCATGCCGGGCTTGCGCGGCAAGCCACTGGTGATAACTACCACATCAGAATTGGCAGTTAGCGAATAATCATTCGTTGAACCAATGGTTCTTGTATCATACAAATTGATGGGGGCAGTTTGCCAGATGTCGAGTGATTTGCCTTCGGCAATTCCTTCTTTAATGTCGAGCAAAACTACTTCGTGAACAATGTCTTTATGTGC
>JAHEZF010000042.1:0-8902 GCA_023251215.1 Sphingobacteriales bacterium
TGTATTACAAGTCTAACCAGATATTAACTGTTAATCAACGATTTTACACCTCTTTATTTACGCAATCGTTACCGGGAACGGTATCAATTTAATGACCTGTTTTTTTGCCTGCTTTTGCCGGGTTTTTCAGGTCGGTTTTACTGCCTGTCGAGCCAGTAATTTCCAATGGCCTCCTTGCTTTTGCCAGACCATCATCACCAGCAGATGAACTTCGCCAGGCTTGCCAGCATCATTAGTGGCAGCACTCAGCTTGTGGCGAACAATAGCAGTCTTACCGCTGATACTGATGGTTTGTTCCGTCAGTTCCATCGTTACAAAATCTGATATGCCGGTAACAAGTTTATTTATGAACTCTGCTTTATCATCAATGTTCCCGCCGGAGTGGCCATAACTTAGTTTATCCGAAACAAGATTCTCCAGTTCAGTTTTATTTCCATCAATCATTGCCTTGCGTAATGACTCAACAACATCAGCTACTTTTTTTTCAGCTTTTGATTGAGCGATTAAAGCGGTTGCAGAAATCATTGCAACAAAAAAAATAGTAACGCTTCTTAGTATCATAAATATTATTTTTCAATTCTGATCCTACTGATATCAGCTTGCTTCATAAATCAACCACTTTTTTTTCTCTATTACTTATAATGGCTGACTCAATTACTTTAATCACTTTCATTCCTTCCTCTGCCGAAACAGGAACATCTTTATCTTCTCTGAGAGCTGCGTATATTCCATCATAATATTCCCCATAGTTTCCCTGTAGTGAGGAAATATATTCTTTGATGACTTTTCCATCTTTTTCTGTGTGTAACAATCCTTTTTCTCTATCCGGTTCCCTGCCCCACTCTGCGCCGCCGGGTGTTTTGCCTGCCTGCAGATATGTTTCCTGCACATCCGTCTTTGCTTTGATGAATGATCCCTTTGTTCCATGAAAAATATAACCAGGCAATGCTTCTCTTACATAATAACTGGATTTTAACGTAACCCGGTGATTAGGATAAAACAATTTCAAATCAAAGTAATCATCCACCCTGGAGCCTGGCCGGTTGATTGTTATATCGGCAAAAACAGATATTGGCATTCCAAACAACTGCAGGGCCTGGTCAATTAAATGTGATCCCAAATCATACAAACATCCCACAGCAGGTGTAGGCGTTTCCTTGTGTGTTTTATAACTTAGTTCAGGAACAAATCTGTCATAATGAATTTCAGCATCCACAATTTTACCCAACCAACCTTCATCCAGTATCTTTTTTACAGTTTTATAATCACTGTCGTAGCGGCGGTTTTGGTAAACGGAGAGTTTTACTTTTTTTCCTTGCCTGCCGGCAGGCAGGTTTTTTACCAATGAGATTAATTCCTCGGCCTGCGCCACTGTTGCAGTGAATGGCTTTTCCACAATTAAATGCTTGCCTGCATGAATGACCTGTTTGGCATAATCAAAATGAGTAACGCTGGGTGTATTTACGATTACTAATTCAATATTATCATCAGCCAATAATTCTTCAAGTGTGCGGAATGTTTTTACTGCAGGATATTTTTCCCTTGCCAGGTTTTTCGTTCTTTCCCATACTCCATACAAATTAAATCCCGGATGAACATGAAGGAATGGTGCATGAAATACCCATCCGCTCATTCCAAAGGAACATAATGCTGTATTGATGACCTTCATTGACTGATTATTTATCAGGATTCCACTCGCCTAAGATATTCTTCAGCGTATATTGCTTTACTTCTTCGTCTGTCAGTTGTTTTGCCCATTTTACCCTTGCTTCGTTATTAGCGCCGGGGCCACTGCTGTTGTATTCTGCATAACGAGCTGTTGCTTCATTGGCCTGGTTCTTCCAGTTGTTCCATCCTTCGGGAATAATATGTTTGTCCATCCAGCAATTAATATATGTTACACTGGCTGTAGGACTCCACGGTCTTCCGAGTGAAACTTTATTTATATTGCTGTCCGCTGTCAGCTTACAATCAAAGAAAACAAAACCATAGGGAATTATTGAGTTAGTGGATGCCGCTGTCACATGTGAGTTTTTTTTGCTGTGTATCTGGCAGTTTTTAAAAACAGCCGTGGCAGCACCAAAAATAAAATCGGTTGTTCCCTCGATATAGCAATCTTTGAAATAATGTTTCACTCCACTGCCACTTAAAAAAAGAATGTCCTGGTTGCCGACGATGCGGCAGTTTTTTAAAGAAGCCCTGTTGCCTTCAATGCGTAAACCAACAGCCTGACCAGCGGCAAAACCAGCCGTGTTTTCAAAAGTAAGGTTCTCTGCATGAAAATCATTTCCGTAAACAAAGGTGGATGCACAGGTCCAGGTGTTCAGTGTATCGCCATTCGGAAGTTTGGTGCCCGCATGGTTATCAAAAGTGAGAATAGTTTTGTCTTTATCTTCTCCAACCAGGCTGATAAAACTTTTTCTTGCATCAATGGTAATAACTTCTTTATATATCCCCTTTTTTATAAAGATTGAGACCGGTTTTGAATTGCCGGAAGGCACGGCATCCAATGCTTCCTGCACAGAAGTATAGTCGCCGCTTCTGTCTTTTGACACAGTAATTTTTTTCTGCGCAAAACAGGAAAATGAAAAAAGAAAATAAAGGATCATGAAAAAATTTCTCATTTTATTTTGCTTTAATCTTTACAATTCTGTCTGCCAGATCAGGAATCATCTTCTGTATTTCCGATAAAACCAGTTGGGCAATCAATCTTGCCCCCAGTTCACTAAAGTGTGTATTATCTTCTTTTCCTTCCGGGTAGTTGGGATGTTCGCCGGGTTTCAGTTGCAGGAATAAAAGCTTTGAATCTCCTTTTCCAAACTGCTGGTACAATTCCCGGCTTTTAGTATCAAGGTCAATCAACAAAACATTTTCTTTTGCTGCCACTTCTTTTACATAAGCAGAATACTCTTTGTGTGTTTCAAGAGCTGTTCCGGTAGTATCAAATTTACGGCGACTTACGGGGGTAAATAAAACAGATATTGCTTTTTTAGCTCTTGTTTCGGTAATAAACCTCATCAGGTTCATTTTAAAAGTGTCGGGTGTGGCATATCGTTCTTTCTTATCCGGTGATTCATCGTTATGCCCGAACTGGATGAAAACATAATCGCCTTCACCTGCTTCATCATAAATGGATTTCCATAAATCTTCACTAAGAAAAGTTTTGGTGCTGCGGCCATTCTTTGCCCGGTTCACCACTGTTACTGTCGAATCCCAGAAATAAACAAAAGGCATTCCCCAGCCGGTTTCAGGAAAAGCTTTTGTTTCTTTAATACTCATAGTGGAATCGCCAGCAAGAAAAATTTTTATTTTCTTTTTATCCTGCTGAATAAATGCAAACAGAATTACAGCAATTGAGAAGGATGCAAGTTTTTTCATTTTACTAAAGAATTAATATATATCTCAATATTGGTATAGGATTTATTTAATGTAAGCTTATTCGCATCAATGGAATCGTATGGGTTTAATCCGTGCTTTACCTCCCAATCATCATCCATCCCATCTCTGTCATGATCAAATACTGGGGGCAATGATCTTAGCTTTGGCCATGCACTGACCGTTTTTTCATATTCAGTGCCGTGGGGGAAACCACCCTGCACATCAATTAAGTTTCCTTTTCTTTCCACCACATTTTGCATGATGCGCATATCTAATGTATCTCTTACCGGAAGACTACATCCTGCAAATTGCAATACCGCCATATAAGCTTCCTTTGCCGACTGGATAGCAATATCTTCCGCCGGAAAAGCATTATCCTGCAAGCATTCCTTTGTATCTTTTTCTGTACCCCCATTTCCCATATAAACTCCCAGCCAGTTATTATCGGTTACATCTTTTGCTTCGTCCACATAATTTCCATTCACATACCATTTGCCAAAACCTATTGTCTCATTTTTTCCGGGGTTGCAAATGCGGGATAATACAGTTTTATTTGTGTTTGGCCCATATTTAAAATAGTTATTGACGATATTATAATTACCTCCCTCCCCTGCATAAATATTATTACTGCCCCAGTTATAAATTACATTATTTCTGTAATCAACAGATTCTGTTGCTGTATGACGAATGCCATTAAATCGGGGGCAACGGTTATTACAATGTGCAAACAAATTATGATGGGCTGTTAAATGTAATCCACCCCAGATAGCGCCAAAGCCATGATGTTCGTAATCTTTATCTCCTGTTTCAAAATGATAAGAATAATTCAATGGCTCAGAAATGATATTCCATTGTAATGTTGTGCTGTCACCTGCATAAATTGAAAACACTTCATCGGTGCTCCAGCTCATACTACAATGGTCAATGATTATATTATTCCTTCTTGTTCCACCAAACGCATCATCGCTGCCATTGCCATCCACCATGCCGCCTTTTTGGTATTTATCACCCATGCGGAAACGAATAAATCTTACAACCATATTATCACCGCTTATATGGACAGGTTCATCGGCAAGACAGATACCATCTCCGGGAGCAGTTTGTCCCGCAATAGTAACATTACCGGCGATGCGCAACGGTGAATTGAGATGAATGGTTCCTGAAACAGCAAATACAATTATTCTATGCTCTTGGGCAGTGGCAGCTTTGCGAAAACTTCCTTCGCCGTCATCATTCAGATTGGTTACTATAAAAACTTTTCCGCCTCTCCCTCCTGTTGTGTATTTACCAAAACCTTCGGCCCCGGGAAATGCGATGGTCTTTTCATCCAGGGAGGTTATTGCTTCAATTTTACTTTGCTGGGCACAGGTCATCAATGAAAAAAAATAACCACTACATACCATCAGCAACATCTTTTTCATTCAGTCATTTATTTACATGAGACGATTGTAAGATAATAAGGCTGCACTCAGCAGCCCTATTATTAAAAACATACATGAGAAAAATCAGTACCCCGGATTTTGAGTCAGATTAACATTTGCATCTCTTGCCGGTTGAGGTATAGGTAGCAATTCTCCTTTACCTGTTACAAATCCCGTAGCATACCTGCCAACAGGCGATGTGGTACCTGCTGTTGCAATAGCTGTACTAAGCCAGGTAACTTTTGTTGTGCCGGATGGTGTTGCTATAGGCGCTGTTTTATACAATGAGTTAAACCACAATCCACCGATATTACTATTATCAGAGGTTGTGCTGGAAAAATAATACATGGCAATAGGCAATGTTGCACTCAAACAATAAGATGGATAAGCAGCCATATAAGATGGATTAACCATAGCTGTAAGGGTGGACATTTTGGTCATGTTGGCCCTTGATTCATTAATTGCGGTAGCCAATAAGTTCCAGCGGATCAAATCATATTTCCTGGTGCCTTCACCGCCTAATTCTAATGCCATTTCTCTTACAACAGCTTTGAAAAAATCTGACTTACTTAATCCAGCAGGAATATCAACTGTGGCATCAGGGGTTGTTATCGGCTTTCCGTAACCTCTTCTTCTTACCATATTAACAGCATTATAGGCGGCTGCAGTAGGCCCGTTCAACTCATTCTCTGCTTCTGCAAACATCATCAGAACATCAGCATAACGGAGTATCTGCCATTTTAATCCAAGATATTGTACAGCACTGGTGGGAGAAATAACCGGATTGGTGACCCAGTCTCGCCTGTATTTTCCATCGCAGATAGCAGTAACAGCCTGTCCTATCTTGGTGGATCCGTTTGCCGCCACATTATACGGGGCACAGGTAACATCTCTTCTTGTATCAGTTGAATCAAAAAGGTAAAAATAGCTGGGCAAAACATTTATACTTTTATTGCCCAGCGCATTTACAGTTGGGCCGTTATAATATCCAAGCTTGGTATCTTCTGCTCCTGTCAACCCGATAGCGCTGGCCTGGAACATCAATTCTCCATTTGGATCAGCAATCGAATGAGCACCAACCTGGTCTTTCCACAAAGCCCTGTAACCTGGATTTAAAGAATGCTGACCTGAAGCACTAATTTCATTACATTCATCTTTGGCTATCTGATAATAAGTAAGATAATCGGAACTTCTTTGCATGGTGCCAGACTGTCGTAATGCATATCCACCCCTGAACAATGCAATCCTTGCTCTTAATCCTTTCACTACTCCTTTAGTAATTCTTTCATCCATCTGATCTCCGATAGAAGTTACTTCATTGCGCCAGGGAACCAGGTCTTCCGCCGTCTTTAAATCAGCCAAAATATGATTGTACAAAGTATCCCTGTCAACTTTTGACGGGAATGGATTGATCAGCGCAAGTTCTGACGCAGGTTGAAAATGTGCAGGAAGATCGCCCCAGTTCCTGATGGCTTCAAGGTAAAACTGTGCTCTTAACGTTAATGCCTCACCATACATTCTTTTTAATTGTTTCTTTTCCTGGTCAGAACCGTTGTTATACATATCCATCATTGGAATGTTGGCAATGCATATATTTGCATATTCAATTCCCTGGAACATCTGGTTGAATGGATTGGTAATTTGTGCATTGCCCGGCGTAGCTGCATAACGGGCAATATCCCTTCTGTCATTATCAGATGCACCGGTTGGCCCCTGCATTTCATCATTATCTACGGGATAATACAGACTCATCCGGATTCCATATGCCGCATCACCCACCAGCCGGCTGTAAGCACCTGACACTGCCTTGAGAGTGCTGCTTACATCTTTAAATACAACCTCTGCACTTACATCTGTAATTGGCTTTTGATCCAAATATTTCTTGCAACTGCCAACAATAAGCAGCACAAACATTACAGCAGCAATTTTTATTTTAAAAAATATTGTATTCATATCTAAAGTTTTTATTTTTTATCAGAATGATGCATTTATACCGAAAAGGAAACTCCTGCTTTTTGGATAAGCGGAATAATCAAGCCCCGGTGTCAAGGGGCTGCTTCTTACGCTTACTTCCGGGTCGTATCCGCTATAACTGGTAATGATAGCAAGGTTGTTTGCCGTAGCATACAGGCGCAGCTTGTTGAATCTTGTTCCTGCCAGTTTTTTAGCCGGGAAGCTATAGCCGATAGTCAGGTTATTGAAACGGAGGAATGAACCATCTTCAATAGCCCATGAATGCGGATAAAATGCACCGGCACTTTTAAGCGGCTGCCAGATAGTAGCATTGACATTCATTGCTGCAAGCTGATCCGGAGGAATGCCAAATACATTATTTCCATTTACCCATTGTGCCGTTTGTCCTGTGGGAGTAACCACTTTCCAGCGTCTTTCCATGATGGCAAGCATATTGGAATTATTGCTGTATCCGTTCGTAAGTTCTATCTTATTGGCATTATACACATCATTACCGTAAGAGAAATTAACAAACAGGCTCAAATCCCATTGCTTCCAGGTAAACTGCTGACTTAATCCACCAGTGAATTTGGGTGTTGGGTTACCAATAATTTGTCTGTCATTAGTAAGATCAATCACGCCATCGCCATTCAGGTCTTTGAATTTGATAGAGCCTGGCTGTACAGGACCAATAATACCCAAATCGGAAACAACACCTGTTTTCAAAGTATAAGCCCCTGTGCTGGTATTATAATTAAAATCATCTACGGTATAGAATCCGGCTGTAACAAGACCCCACATGGCGCCAACAGGATCGCCGATTCTTATGATATAATCAGTAGGCTGACCAGACACTCCCCAACTGGCTGCAGGAAAGAATGATTGCTGGTTGCGTCCTAATTGCAGGATCTTATTTTTATTGAATGAAATATTGAAGTTAGCATTCCAGTTAAATCCATTTGTTTTTTTCACAATGGCAGAGTTCAGTTGGATCTCTATTCCTTTATTGGATGTTTTCCCAATATTCTGGTATTGGGTTGAGTAGCCATAGGTAGAAGCAATAGGAACAAATAATAACAGATCTTTCGACGTGTTATTGTAAATATCAACACTAAGGTTAATCCTGTTTTTCAGCATACTGATATCTACTCCATAATTCCTGTTTACAGTTGACTCCCATTTCAGTTCGGAATTGGGCAATGAAGCCGGGTAATAAGAGATGATTGCCTGGTTATTCACCCCATAGAAATAAGTACCATCGCCTCTGAATGTAGTCAGAAACAGGTAATCATCAATACGATTGTTACCTACAGATCCAAAACCTGCCCTGAATTTAAGATCATTGATAAAGTTTACATTCTGCATGAACTTTTCATTCTTTACTCTCCATGCTATGGAACCGGCAGGGAAGTAACCCCATTTCTTGTTGTTTTCTGGTCCAAACTTAGAGGCGCCGTCTGCCCGGATGTTAAATGAAAACAGATACCGGTCTAACAGGCTGTAATTAACTCTTCCAAAGAACGAAATATTGGTATATCTGGTTTTGGCCAGTTTGGGATATCCTGTAAATGGAATACCCAGGTTTGTTTGTTTAAAAGCAACATCATGCGGAGTAAATAATGGAAAATTTCTGAATAGGTTAGATCGAATAGTTGTTCTCAGGTCATAAGTTTCCTCGCCAAGAATTACATCAATATCATGTTTGTTCTTCCATCCTTTTAATGAATACGACAGCACATTGGAATTGGTCATGGTTTTCCTGGCGGTAGTATCTAATCCTGCTATTGGTTTTTTACCTCCCTGGATAATTGAATAGGGAGTCAGCGTATCGCTGTACTGGAGGTCAACCAATTTATTATAATCGTAACCAAAAGTGGATTTGAAACTCAGGTTTTTGATAATGTTATAACTAACAAATGCAGTTACATTAATTACTTCTGTTGATTTTTTCCTGTATTCGGCATTGGCAAGCGATATGGGATTATAAAGGTTCAGGCCGTTGCCGACATTTTGATCAGCCAATGGATCCGCATCATCAATATCCTGGTTGGATGAAAGAAAGGGACGGTACTTCACCGCATTTCTCAACCTGTTATACGAAGAACCTTTTGCATCTGAAACGCCGGCACCGTACACATCCTGGTGTGTGT
>JAHEZF010000042.1:8912-10067 GCA_023251215.1 Sphingobacteriales bacterium
TTAAACAAATGTCTTCTGTAACTGGAATTAATCACTACGGCCTGGTCATCATTATACGTATATCCAAAATTGTAAGTCAGTTTTTTAGTTCCTCCCAATGCTGACACATTATGTGTTTGTGTAAGGCTTGTTCTGCCAAAGTTTTGCTTCTGCCAGTCCACTTTTGGAACAAATTTGTAAACACTTAATGAATCAAACACATGACTGAAATTGTTAGTGAAAGTGGTACTATCGGTGCTGCTGCCTCTTGATCTTTCTGACTGGTAAAACACATAATCGTAAGGGCTCAATACATCCAGTTCTTTTGCCAGAATTTTTACGCCAACAAAGCCATTGTAACTTACAATAGTTCTACCCTGACGACCGCTTTTGGTAGTAACAACAACGACACCGTTTGAACCTCTGGCTCCATAAATTGCTGTAGCGGCAGCGTCCTTTAATACATCAATTGACTGAATGTCCTGCGGCGAAATAGTGGACAAACCGTTTTCCACCTGCACACCATCTACGATAAATAATGGAGAGTTATCACCGGTAATGGACATGCCGCCACGAACCCTGATTCGTATCTGTGCATCCGGAGAACCTTCTGCTGTAGTGGCAGTAACACCGGCTAATCTTCCGTTCAATGCTTCGGCAGCAGAGTTAATGGGAATATCTTTCAGATCACGGGAGGTCACCGAAGAAACAGAAGCTAACAGATCCTTTCTTCTTACGGTCTGGTAACCGATAACCACCACATCACTCAACGACTTTGCATCCAGTTGCATTTCTACATCCAATACTGAATTGCTACCAATGGCCGCCTCAAAACTTGTAAAGGAAACGCTGGTGAACACAAGAGTAGTAACATTATTGTTAACAGTGATCTTATAATGACCCTGCGCATCGGAAGTGGTTGCTGTTTTTGTCCCCTTTGCACTAACGGTAACTCCTGATAAAGGTTGTTTATTTTCAGAAGAAGTCACCGTTCCCGTTATTTGTCTTGTCTGAGCAGACAAACTGTGTGAACAAAATGCCAGCAGCATGAACAGTCCGAATGATTTTAAAATTTTAAGCATAATGCATTTTTTGTTTTTACCTGAAAAAATGTTACAGGCTATTTCCTGATGTTTGAGTAAAAATATTTTGAAAAAATACAAGGTGGAATGAAAG
>JAHEZF010000043.1 GCA_023251215.1 Sphingobacteriales bacterium
CTGTCGGGAGCAAGAAAATTATATTCTAATTCCTGAGTTTTGTCAGTCCGCATATCCCGGGCAGGATATTTGTCTGCATTTCGTGCCAATGCATACATATTATACAGGAACCAGTAAGCGGGCATCACAACCAGTTTATTATTGCTTACATCAGTACTTACTAAAGAAAAGGGAATGGGAATGTTTAACTCGAAAGGGAAATCACCTTTGGCTATAATTGTAAAGGTTGCAAATTTTGAATTATGTTTCAGGCTGACGCAGAGTCCCGGCCAGAAACCACGACCGGCAACAAGTTCGCCATCTGCGCCTCTTGAATTATGATTGGAGCCAATGGTGGCGCCTGCAGCTATATTACTTTGCCCCATTACCAGCGAAGCACATAAAAAAGAATTATTATGGTGCTGCTCATGTCCCGGAAAAATAAGTGAGTTCAATACTTCGCAGCAGGAAATGGTGGAATTGTCGGCAAGATAAGAGTTGATGAGCCGGGCTCCATATTTCAACTGCGAATTGGCTGCCATTACAAACCGAACAGCTTTTACGCCATAAAATATCCTGCAACCGAAACCGATGATGCCATTCACCAGTTCGCAGCCTTCGCCGATTTGTGATTTGGCTTCCGGCGATGATTTGATGGTCAGGTTTTTAAGTTTGTTCGCCCCTTTTAAATAGGCATCACTGCCTATCCAAACATCTTTAATGATCTTACAGTTCTTGATCACGGTTCTGTCGCCTATTTTTCCATAATAACCCCTGTGGGTATCAAATTTTTTATCGGTAAAATCTTTAAACTTCTGCAACAGTTTTTCATCAGCCCTGTATTTTGACCAAAGCCAGGCATCACCGGCTTGCATACCATTAAAGGGTAATACACGCCTGCCTGCATTCTCATTGCAGATCTCTATCCATATACGTACAGATTCATTTTCGCCTTCTTTTAATACGCCATTGCCGAATTTTGAATGATCGGTTGTGGCCAGTTCATTAATATTGACCAGCATCACATCATTGCCTACAATATAATGGCTCATGAAGTTCACATTATCAATAACCACATTGTCGCCAATGTCGCAACTGATAATGGTACTGTGGTATAATCCCACCGGCAAACGAAGATTATTGAATTCAAGAAAATAAGGTTCCAGTTTTCCGATCCTCACCAACCCATAAAAAGCACAGCTTTTTACCAGTTGAGGATTAAAAGCATCTGATACCAAAACTTTATTCCAGTTATCGGAGGAATTGGCGTTGCGTTCCATGATCTTTATTTCGGCTTCAGATAATTTCCGGTATTTGATACCGCTGCGGCTTTGAATATTTCGCAGATAATATTCATTTTTTCCTTTCGGGATAAATTCTTTGGGAATAAAATTATATCCTAAAGCAGCGATTGATTTTTTGTTAATATAGTTCATAGACCCCAACCCCTAAAGGGGCTTTTAAAACTACTAATATTGAAATTTACAATTCGTATAGTAAAAACTCAACCTAAGTTCCTCCTTTTCCCAAAGGGATGCCTTTGGCAAGGAGGACAGGGGGTTACTCCACTGTCACACTCTTTGCCAGATTCCTCGGTTTGTCCACATCAATCCCTTTGGCAACGCCAATATAATAAGCTAATAATTGTAATGGAATTACACTCAGCATCGGAGCCAGTATCTCATCGGCTTCAGGAATGATCATGATGTCATTGGATAGACCCGCAGCCATTTCATCACCCTCCGTAATCACTGAAATGATCTTTCCTTTTCTTGTTTTGATCTCCTGCATGTTGCTCAAAACTTTTTCGTGGTAAGCATCTTTGGTGGCCACAAACACCACCGGTAAATTTTCATCAACCAGTGCAATAGGCCCATGTTTCATTTCTGCGGCCGGATATCCTTCCGCATGGATGTAGGATATTTCTTTCAGCTTTAATGCACCTTCCAATGCCACTGGAAAATTATAGCCGCGGCCCAGGTATAAAAAATCTCTTGCATCTTTATATTTTTCAGCCAGGGTTTTGATGTGGTCGCTGTGTTTCAATACCCAAGCTGCTTTTTCCGGTACTTCCTGTAACTCATTCAAAAGGTTCATATACCTTTCCTGCGAAATACTTCCTTTGATATAAGCGATCTTCAAAGCGATCATCGTCAGCACAGCTAATTGTGCTGTGAATGCTTTGGTAGATGCCACACCAATCTCGGGCCCCGCATGTGTATAGGCGCCACCATGCGATGTGCGGGCAATTGATGACCCAACAACATTCACTACTCCCAATATAATAGCTCCTGTGGCTTTTGCATTTTCGATGGCTACCAGTGTGTCGGCTGTTTCACCGCTTTGTGAAATGGCAATGATCACATCGTTTTTGCTGATAACCGGATTGCGGTAGCGGAATTCAGAAGCGTATTCCACTTCAACATTGATGCGGCAGAGTTCTTCAATAATATATTCGGCGGCAAGGGCTGCATGCCAACTGGTACCACAGGCTACCATAATGATACGGTTGGCATTAATGATCTGCCCGGCATATTGCTGTATGCCACTCATGGTAATGGTGCCCGCAACTGCATCTAATCTTCCTCGAAGACAATCATAAATAGTTCCCGGCTGTTCAAAAATTTCTTTAAGCATGAAATGATCGTAACCGCTTTTTTCTATAGCGGCCAGTTCTATATCCAGCTTCTGTACATAAGGAGTGATCTTTTCATTACCCAGGTTTTTAAGAATAAGCTCGTCGGGTTTTACAATGGCAAGTTCATAATCGTTTACATAAACCACTTCTTTGGTGTATTCCAGCATGGGTGAGGCATCAGAGCCGAGGAAGTGTTCATTTTTGCCAATGCCAATCACCAGCGGACTTCCTTTTCTTGCAGCAATAATGGTTTCGGGGTTATCTTCGTCGAGCAATAAAATTACATAAGCGCCGGTCACTCTTTTTAATGCTACCCGTACCGCTTCCTCAAGGTTGCATTTATTATTTTTCCTTATTTCTTCAATAAAATTCAAAAGCACTTCAGTATCTGTATCGCTGCTGAATTCATAACCTTTATTGGTGAGTTCCTGCTTAAGCTGCGAATAATTTTCAATAATGCCATTATGTATCATGGCCAGTTTGCCACTTGCCGATGTATGAGGATGTGCATTACGGTCACTCGGTTCGCCATGCGTAGCCCAGCGGGTATGGCCAATGCCTACATGTGCATGAAGGTTTTTTCCAACAATAGCTTCTTCCAGTTCGGCTACTTTCCCTTTTTTCTTATATACTTTTAATCCGCTGTTTTGCAAAGCCACACCAGTGCTGTCGTAGCCGCGGTATTCAAGACGCCGAAGCCCTTTAATGATAACAGGATAAGCTTCCCTGGGTCCGGTATATCCAACAATTCCACACATTATTTTTAAATTTGATACCGCTAAGTTATAGATTTCAAAACATGCAAACTGTTGAGCAATTGCAATGAACTAAGTTTTAAAAAATCAGGCATATGCCCTGATCTTCTGCCGGAACTTATACTAAAATTCCCTTTAGTATTATAAAGAATATTAAAAGCAAATGGTCAGGATTTTTGATTTACCCTAAAATAATAAACCCGTCCCGCTTTAGGCGGGACGGGTTTACCAGTAAAAACAATTCATTATTGAAAACGTATCTGGCCCCTGATCTCCCCACTGGGATTCAGAGTTGTATGAATGTTTATATAATAAAGGCCATTCAGCAAGTCCTGTTCCTTTACTACAACACCATCTATCAGCAATGTTCCCGAATAAGATCCGCATGTAGTTACAGTGCCTGGGGCGCAGGGTATTATTGAGGTAAGAACAAAAGTCTGGACAACGGCGGTAGAATAACCTGCCGGAGCCAGGCCATGTATGTGAAAGGCAGTAACTGGTCCTGTAAGACCGGACCATTTAAAGCTATAAGTCAATATCCTGGTTTCACGGGTGTAAAACACATCCATACTTCCCAAAGCAGGAGAGGGGGTCTGCACAGGGAAGACAGGTTCCTGTGAATAACTCATTACAATACCGCTCTTTTGAAAATCGGTCAATTTCTTTTCTTCAGAAGCTCTTTCGCAGGAGCTAAGGCTAAAGCTAAAAGCCAATAAAATTGATAAGAAAGCAGTTAGTTTGATCCATTTCATGATTGTGGGATTTGTAGTAAAAGTAAGAACTTTTTGTATTTGACAAAGCACAGTCTTTTTTTATTTATAAAATGGCTGCCGGGATGTGGGTAAACTGTTCATTTTACAGGGTTTTGGCAAAAATGAGCTGCCTGGCCCTATTTCAACTTGTTTTTTATTTCCTGCAATTTCAAAAGTGCTTCCACGGGGGTCAGGCGGTTGATGTCAATATCATTAAGAAGCTTTCTTATTTCATCAAAGGTTTCAGTATGTGCATCAAAGATGGAAAGCTGCATTTTAGAAGTGGCAAGTTGTTTTAGGGTCTGGCCGCTTGTAGCATCCTGCCCCGTTTCATCTACATGTTTGCTTTCCATCTGCCTCAATATTTCATTGGCTCTTTCGATAAGTGATGGCGGCATACCGGCCATTTTGGCTACATGAATTCCGAAACTATGGGTACTGCCTCCTCTTGCCAGTTTACGAAGGAAAATAATTTTATTACCCACTTCTTTATTGGTAATATGAAAATTTTTAACTCTTGTAAATTTTGCTTCCAGTTCATTCAGTTCATGATAATGTGTCGCAAATAAAGTCTTTGGCTGATTGGGTGAATTATGCAGGTGTTCAGCAATGCTCCAGGCAATAGAAATGCCATCGTATGTAGAAGTACCGCGGCCAATTTCGTCCAGAAGAATTAAACTCCGGGGCGTTAAATTGTTGATAATGGAAGCTGTTTCATTCATTTCTACCATAAAAGTAGATTCGCCTCCGCTGAGATTATCCGAGGCGCCGACCCTGGTAAAAATTTTATCGGTCAATGAAATTTTTGCTTCCTGTGCGGGAACAAAAGAACCAATATGGGCCATTAAAGTAATGAGAGCTGTTTGCCGCAGCAAAGCAGATTTGCCGCTCATATTAGGCCCGGTCAGTATAATGATCTGTTGATCCTTTTTATTCAGTTCAAGGTCATTGCTTATATAACTTTCACCAACCGGCATATTTCTTTCAATTACGGGGTGGCGGCCTTCTTTTATTATCCATTCTTCCCTGTCATGCAGCGTTGGTTTTTTATACCCGTATTGCAATGCATTGATGGCAAAGCAACTTATGCAATCCAGTATGGCAATGATATTACCATTGGTTTGAACAGGAGAGAGGTAATCATACAATTCATTCAGCAGGGCTTCGTATAACTGTAATTCCAGTAGCAATATTTTTTCTTCCGCCCCGGTGATCTTTTCTTCATAATCTTTTAATTCCGGGGTAATGTACCTTTCAGCGTTAGTCAGTGTTTGTTTCCTCATCCAGTCAGCCGGGACTTTGTTTTCATGAGCATGAGTTACTTCAAGATAATAGCCGAATACATTGTTGAACCCGATTTTGAGTGAACTGATACCGGTCTTTTCCCCTTCCTGCTGCTGCAGTTTTGTGAGATATTTTTTACCGCTGTGAGCAATGGTTCGCAGTTCATCCAGTTCAGGACTCACAGCACTATTCATCATACCTCCTTTTACTGCAAGTGCCGGAGGATTATCAACGATTTCTTTGAAAATCTTTTCAGCGATATAAGGACAGGGGTTTAGAGTATCTCCCAATCTTTTCAGATATTCATTGGATGATGATAAACAATATTGTTTGATCGTTTCAACCTGTTTTAATCCCCGGGCTAACTGTAAAATTTCTCTCGGGTTAATTTTTTTCAGTGGGATTTTGGAAACCAGCCTTTCAATATCACCGCACTGTTTTACACAATGAAAGATTTTATTCCTGAGATCAGTTTCTTTAATGAAGAATTCCACCAGCTCCAGCCGTTCATTGATCTTCTGAATATTTATTAAAGGGAAGATGATCCAGCGTTTCAACAACCTGGCGCCCATCGGTGAAACAGTGTTATCAAGAACACTGAGCAACGTATGATTTCCTTCCGAATTCCCAACTACTAATTCCAAGTTCCTGATGGTGAACCGGTCCATCCATAAAAAATCATCTTTATCTATCCGTTGCAGGGTGGTAATATGCTGCAGGTTGGGGTGTTCTGTATCTTTCAGGTAATGAATGATGGCTCCCGCAGCGATCAATCCATTTTTTAAATCTTCAATGCCAAATCCTTTCAGTGAATGGGTTTGAAAATGTTTTAGCAGAATATCTTCTGCATATGTGTTGTCAAATATCCATTCATCCAGGGTATAAGAATACATTTTGCTGCCAAAGTATTCTTTAAATTTCTTTTGCAAGTGACGCTGGAAAATAACTTCAGCAGGTTTGAAGCTTTGTAATAATTTATCAGCATATTCCCTGTCACCTTCGGCAATCAAAAATTCGCCTGTGGAAATATCAAGAAAAGCCATTCCATATTGGTCATTTTGTGCAAAATGAATGGCCGCCAAAAAATTGTTGCTGTGATGTTCCAGTAATTTATCGTTAACAGTGGTGCCCGGCGTTACCATATCAGTTACGCCTCTTTTTACTATTCCTTTGGCTTGTTTGGGGTCTTCTAACTGATCACAGATAGCCACACGATAACCTGCTTTTACCAGTTTATGCAGGTAAGTATCAAGAGCATGATGAGGAAAGCCAGCAAGGTCCAGAGAAGCGGCAGCGCCATTATTTCTTTTGGTTAATGTAATTCCCAACACCTGTGAAGCAATGACGGCATCCTGCCCAAAGGTTTCATAAAAATCACCCACCCGGAACAACAATACCGCATCGGGATATTTCTGTTTGATAGCCCGGTGCTGCTGCATCATTGGTGTATCAGAAGTAATTGTCTTTGCCATCAGGGTTCTGTCATGCTGAGCTTAACGAAGCATGCTCATGGACAACAAATATAAATGCTTTGAAGCCTTTGCTGAAAAGCATTTGGGCATTGTGAATTACTTTTGTCCCATGCGAAAACTAAGCATGAGGGAATTGGGAAGAAAATCAGTGGAGGAATTCAAAAAGTCAAAGAAAAACCCTGTTATTGCAGTACTGGAAAACATTCGTAGCGCCTACAATGTGGGCAGTGTATTCCGTACTGCCGATGCTTTTTTAATAGATGCCATCTATATTGTTGGGTACTCGGCAAAACCATCGCATAAAGAAATAAAAAAAACTGCCCTTGGGGCCGAGGAAACGGTTAGCTGGAAATATTTTAAAACAACTGCTGAAGCCATTAGTGAATTAAGAAAGCTTAATTATAAAGTGTATGCAGTAGAGCAAGCCGAAGGAAGCTATAAACTAAATGCCATCAGTGTTGGACTGGAAGAAAAGATCGCTGTTGTGTTTGGTAATGAAGTAACGGGAGTGGAGCAATCTACCATTCATCTTTGCGATGGCTGTATTGAAATACCACAATCAGGAATGAAACATTCGCTGAATATTGCCACAGCAGCAGGGGTGGTGTTGTGGGAATTGTTGAAGAAGAGGTTAAACCCCCTGTCCCCCTGAAGGGGAGACTTAGGTCATAGATTCATTTAATTAACCGAAATGTCCAGAGTAAAAAGTTATTTAAGTCTTATAAAGTTCTCTCATACCATCTTTGCCTTGCCCTTTGCTATGATTGGATATGTGCTGGGACTAAAAATTTTCAATTTTCCCCCCCTGACCATCAGGCAGGAATTTTCAATTTTAAATTTTTCATTGGTTATTTTCTGCATGGTCTTTGCCCGAAGCGCTGCCATGGCTTTTAACCGTTACCTCGACAGAAAACATGATGCAAAGAATCCACGAACAGCAATTAGAGAAATCCCACAGGGTATAATCAAAGCAAACAATGCTTTAATCTTTACCATTGCCAATTGCCTGTTGTTTATTGCCAGTACTTTTTTCATAAACCAACTTTGCTTCTATCTTTCGCCAGTGGCTTTGCTTGTTGTATTAGGATACAGTTATACAAAAAGATTTACTCCGCTTTGTCATTTGGTGCTTGGTTTAGGCTTATCTCTGGCGCCGATAGGAGCTTATATCGCCGTAACTGGCAGATTTGACTTTTTACCTATTTTATTTTCACTTGCTGTTCTTTTCTGGGTCAGTGGGTTTGATATTATTTATGCCTTACAGGATGAAGAATTTGATAAATCGCAAGAACTTTATTCCATGCCGGCATGGCTGGGCAAATCAAGAGCATTGAGAGTCTCAGAGTTGCTTCATCTTTTATCGGCGACGGCAATAATATCGGCAGGCTTTTATGGCGACTTTGGGTGGCTTTACTGGATTGGCGTTGTAACATTTACAGGAATGCTCATTTACCAGCATTCAATTGTAAAACCGGGTGATCTTAGAAGAGTAAATGTGGCATTTATGACAGCGAATGGAATAGCCAGCGTAGTATTTTCGATATTTGTGATTATTGACCTGTTGCTGGGTCAATAATTATTCATTAATAATTATAATTATTCATTTGCCCCGCATTTTAGCTATAGATTATGGACTCAAACGAACCGGCCTTGCCGTTACTGACCCACTGCAAATTATTGCAACCGGTCTTGCTACTGTTCATTCAAAAGAACTGCTCTCTTTCCTGAAAAAATATTTTTCAAAAGAAAAGATAGAACTGATCATCATTGGCGAACCCAAAAACTGGGATGATTCCGATACACATGCAACTTCCCTGGTTGAAAATTGCATAAAGGAGATACAAAAGAATTTTCCTGATATCCCGGTTAAAAAAGTGGATGAACGATTTACCTCTAAAATGGCAAAGGATTCCATGCTGGAAATGGGCTTAAAGAAAAAGGACCGCCGCAATAAAGCTCTTGTTGATGAAATTGCAGCTACTATCATGCTACAGGAGTATCTCAGGGCTATTGGTTGAATAGTTAATTTGTTGATTAGAGGTAACTTTGCAGCAACTATTAAACTAATCACCAATTAACTTAATTAACCTCATGGTTCTTCCAATTGCAGCATATGGTCACCCGGTACTAAGAAAGGTATGTATAGACATAACTCCAGATTATCCGCAATTGGAAACATTTATTGAAGATATGTGGGAGACATTGTATGCCAGCAGTGGTGTAGGCCTGGCAGCGCCGCAGGTTAACAGGGTAATACGGCTGTTTATAATTGATACAGCACAGATGTTTGCCAATATGGAAGAAGAAGAAAAGAATGGATTCCCCGATAATCCCGGTTTAAAGCAGTTATTTATTAATGCCCACCTGGTTGAAATGAATGGTGAGGAATGGCCTTATAATGAAGGCTGTTTAAGCCTTCCCAAAATACGGGAAGATATTTACCGGCATAAAACAGTAACCCTTCAGTTCCGGGACGAAAATTTTGAATCACATATAAGAACCTTTACCGGCCTTACGGCCCGTGTTATTTTACATGAGTACGATCATATTGAAGGCAAATTGTTTATAGATTATCTGTCGCCGTTGAAGAAAAAGCTGATGAAAGGCAGGTTGACAGATATCTCCAAAGGGAAAGTGGATGTAAATTATAAAATGATTTTTCCCAACTCCTGATGCGCTGCCATTTTCCTGCCCGGAGAGAAAAGAATGTAAAAGATTTTTTTTAAAAATGAAATTATTCTCTAAATTACATTAGTTAATTAAGTTCTTGCTGATTTGGATCTGTCCAATGATTCCGTGGGAAGGGTTTTTGTTTACCATTAAACTAATTTGCTTATGAGACAAGTAACGCTTTCTATTTTGGCAGTATTTCTCGCCATTTCATTTTCCAGTGCACAAAGCAATCCTTCCATTTCTCCGCAAGTGATCAATATCGCAGGTGGCACTTACAACAACCCCGCTTCCTATTTTCGAGTGGATTGGAGTGTAGGTGAATTGGCGCTGGTACATACTGCCACATCAAATACATTGGCATATGTGATCACCAATGGTTTTTTGCAGCCTTACGAAAATAATTTTGATGTGAACAGCAATTTGCAATTCGGACCTGAGGAGATCAGGGTATTCCCTAATCCTGCCAACAGCTATGTAGAAATTGATTTCCGCACAAAACAAAAAGGA
>JAHEZF010000044.1 GCA_023251215.1 Sphingobacteriales bacterium
TGCTGGTAGGTTTGCAAGTGAACTATGTTCTCAAATATTGACCATTTGCCCGGTATAATATTTCTCCTGATTTGTTCATCAGTTAAGCCATCAATCAGGTCCAACAGTGATTTATGCTGGTATTGCAAGCGGGTTGATATGGATGAAGCAAGCTGCATGCAAGAACAAGTTAGTCATTACTCCACACTTTTGTTCCTTCGCTGCAATTGGAGCAAATATCAATATTCTTTCGCCCCTTCAGGATTTGCTTTCTGAATTTAGTGTATTCTCCGTTCTTCCAGATCTCCTTAAACGATTTTTCTTTCAAATTTCCCAGGCGATGCTGCGCATCCTTGTCAAAACAGCAGGGCGCCACCAGCCCATCCCAGGTAATCACCGGGTCATGCCAGAGGCGCCAGCAATGATTGGCCATTTTACCTTTGAACTCGTGACCATTGGCAGTTTTGCGGTAGCGGCTATATTTATCAATGGAGGGGATTAAATTATTCGGGTCGCTTTCATAGTTGTACACCTGGGCGGTTTTAAACCAAACATCTTCCACGCCAATTTCACAGGCTAGTTTTTTTATTTCTTCAATCTGGTGTTCATTAGGTTTCAATACCAAAAACTGGAACACGACGAAAGGTGTTTTACTGTTCAATTCTTTTTTCCACTTCATAACATTTTTTGCTCCGTCAATTACTTTATCAAGACTTCCACCCACCCGGTACTGTTGGTAAACATCCTGCGTGGTTCCATCTATCGAAATGATTAGACGATCCAGGCCGCTTTCAATTGTTCGTTTAGCATTGTCATCATTCAAATAATGAGCATTGGTGGAAGTAGCGGTATAAATTTTTTTCCCCGATGCGTACTGTACCATTTCCAGGAATTCAGGATTCAGGTACGGCTCTCCCTGGAAATAAAAGACAAGGTATAAAAGGTCTTTGGATAGCTGATCAATGGTATCTGTAAAAAAATCTTTTTGCAGCATACCGGTTGGTCTTGTAAATGCTCTTAACCCGCTGGGGCATTCCGGGCAGCGAAGGTTACAGGAAGTAGTGGGCTCAAATGAAATGGAAACCGGGTATCCCCATTGTATCGGTTTTTTGAACCATTTGCTGATATAATAACTGCTCAGCACCCTGGTTGCGTTCCATGCACGGCGGGCTGTAAGTTTGGATAATAAGTTTAGGCTATCTCTGCGGTTGAATCGGCTCATCTGGGTAAAGTTACTACTTCGCTTTATAGCTGAGCTTCTTAGTACAAAGTAAGTTGGTATCTTGAAATATATTTTCAAATGACTTCTCCACCTTCATACCGTATTTTTCCAATCAGTGATTCAGCATTAACGATTGATTTTGGCAATATCATCAACACAACCATCAACCAACATATTCTTTCTCTGTTTCGTTTGTTATCCAAAGAACCATTACCCGGAATGATTGAAGCAACTCCAGCCTATAGCTCTTGTACAGTTTATTATGACTTGTTTCAACTAAGAAAACTGGTTCCGGCAAACAAAACAGTTCAAGAGTGGATGGCCGAACAACTGGTGCAGAAATTAAATGTTCCCCTGCAAGAAACTAATTTATCAGCCGGACTTATAAAGATCCCCGTTTGTTATGAAAAAGAATTTGCGCCAGATATTAAAGAGGTTACAAAGGGAAAAAATATTTCACCAGATGAAGTAATACAAATCCACATTTCAAGAACATACTATGTTTATATGATTGGCTTTTTACCCGGGTTTACCTACATGGGCGAGGTAGATGAAAAAATTGAAACACCCAGAAAGTTGCATCCAAGACAAAAAGTAGAAGCAGGTAGTGTAGGCATTGCAGGAAAGCAAACCGGAATATATCCATTATCGTCACCCGGTGGATGGCAGATCATTGGCCGCACACCTTTGAAAATGTTTGATGCAACAAAGAAAGAACCAACGTTACTTAAAGCAGGAGATACAGTTCAGTTTTATCCAATCAGTAAAAATGAGTTTGAAAATTTTTAAAGCAGGTGTGTTGGACACCATTCAGGACATGGGCCGTTATGGTTACCAGCATCTCGGCATCAATCCCGGCGGAGCCATGGATAAATTTTCAGCACAGGTTGCCAACATACTTGTAGGAAACAGCATACATGAAGCGGTAATTGAATTACACTTTCCTGCATCCATTTTTATATTTCAAGAGCCGTCGCTGATTGCTTTAAGCGGTGCCGATTTTTTGGCAAGCATCAATGGAGAACTTATTCCATTCCTGCACCCTGTGTTGGTAAATAAAGGCGCTATTCTTCAATTTCACAGAGTTCAAAAAGGAACAAGAGCCTATCTGTCAGTTTACGGCGGATTTAAAATTCCGGAATGGTTTGGCAGTTACAGCACTAATTTAAAAGCTGCTGCGGGGGGCTTTTATGGAAGAGCTTTAAAGAAAGATGATGAGATCAGCTTCAACACATTTGACCACCTTACGGCTTTACTAAATGAAAAGGAATTTTATATATTACCATGGAAAGCCGATGATAATTGGGGCGATATTACTGTTGAAGAAATTCTGGTATGGCCAGGAAATGAATGGGGGCGGCTTACAGAAGAGTCCAATGAAAATGTAGTAATGACTTCTTTTGTTATTACTGGTCAGTCAGACCGGATGGGTTACCGGCTGAATAATATTCCGCTTCATGCTATTACAAATGAAGAAGTGATTTCTGCAGCGGTAAGTTTTGGAACGATCCAGCTACTTCCCGACGGAAGATTAATAATCCTGATGGCCGATCACCAAACCACAGGCGGTTATCCAAGGATAGCACATGTAATTGCTGCGCATCATTCAAAGTTGGCGCAGATGAAACCCGGTAACAAAATTTATTTTAAATTAACCAGCCATGAGACAGCAGAAGAGTTATTTATAAAACAACAGCAACATTTGCTGCAACTGCAAAATGCCTGTACATTCAAACTGGAAAATTTTTTCAAAACATAAATCATGTTCAGTATTGATTTAAACTGCGATTTAGGTGAAGGCGCCGGCAACGACGAACTGATAATGCCATATATCAGTTCCGCCAATATTGCCTGTGGGTATCATGCAGGCGATGAAAAAACCATGTGGCAAACATCAGAACTGGCAGCAAAATATAATGTGGCCATCGGCGCACATCCTTCTTTTTTTGATAAGAAGAATTTTGGAAGATCTGAAATCAATTTATCCCCGGAAGAAATGTATGACCTGCTTATACAACAACTGATGATACTGGATGAAATCGCCGGTTCCTTTGATGTAAAACTTAACCATGTAAAACCCCACGGAGCATTATATAATATGTCGGCAAAAAATAGTTCTTTGGCAAAAACAATAGCAAAAGCAATAAAAGATTTTGATGAGAACCTGGTATTGTTTGGATTAAGCGGCAGTCATTCGGTCAGCGAAGCGAAAGCTATGGGTTTACAAACTGCCAGCGAGGTTTTTGCTGACCGTACTTACCAGGACGATGGAACATTAACATCTCGTTCTCAGCCAAATGCTTTGATCGAAGATAGTGATAAAGCAGTGCAACAGGCTTTGCAAATAATAAACGAAGAAGTAGTTACAACGATAACCGGGAAAAGAATTCCCATCATTGCTGAAACAATTTGCATACATGGTGACGGGAAAAATGCTGCAGAGTTTGCAAAACAAATTCATGAAGCATTGGAGAAAGAAAAAATAAAAATCAGGGCTTTCGGAAAAGAGTAAAAAAATAGTGGGCAAAAATTTTCCCGATAAAATGACTGTTCTAAAGCCCCTCCACCGGAGGGGTTGGGGAGGCCCTGTTCTCGGCGCAGCCTTTCTCATGGCTACTTCGGCAATAGGGCCCGGCTTTTTAACGCAAACAAGTTTATTTACACAAGATTTGCTTACCAGTTTTGGTTTTGTTATACTTATTTCCATTTTGCTCGACATTGGCGCCCAGCTCAACATCTGGAGAATAGTAACTGTCAGTGAAAACCGGGCACAGGATCTTGCCAATAAATTATTACCCGGCCTGGGATTTTTTCTCGCCGCATTGATTGCGTTCGGAGGTCTTGTATTTAATATCGGTAATATAGCTGGCTGTGGATTAGGTGTGCAGGTGTTGACAGGGCTGGACACAAAAACCGGGGCAATTGTCAGTTGCATTATTGCATTAGGAATTTTCTGGTATAGAGAAGCAGGAAGGTTGATGGATAATTTTGCAAAGCTGCTTGGCGTAGTGATGATTGGTCTTACTGTTTATATTGCCATCTCTTCTCATCCACCCGTTGCAGAAGCATTATACAGAACGGTGTGGCCGGAGAAAATTGATGTAATGAAAATCGTAACTCTTGTCGGCGGAACGGTTGGGGGTTATATTTCTTTTGCCGGGGCGCATCGTTTATTGGATGCAGGCATTAAAGGCCAAAACAATATTCCGGAAGTGACACGAAGTTCTGTCAGCGGTATATTGATCACAGCTACCATGCGGTTTGTTTTGTTTTTTGCTGCGCTGGGAATAGTTATGCAGGGGATAAAATTGTCAGCAGATAATCCAGCTGCAACTGTTTTTCAATCCGCAGCAGGAGAAATGGGTTATAAATTTTTTGGCGTAGTGATGTGGAGCGCCGCCATTACTTCTGTTGTCGGGGCTTCTTATACTTCTGTTTCTTTCTGGAAAACTTTAGTGCCCGCTGTACGTAAAAACGAAAGGATTATTATCAGCTTTTTTATTATTCTTTCTACCATCATTTTTATCAGCGTGGGTAATCCGGTTGCTTTGTTGATACTGGCCGGCGCAGTAAACGGAATTATTTTACCCGCTGCATTAGCCGTTATTCTCATTGCCGCTGCCAAACCTTCTATTGTCAATCAATATAAACATCCCCTGCTCTTACAGGTCATCGGCTGGATAGTGGTGGCAGCAATGACATGGATGGGAACTATTACTCTGCAACAAAACATCGGGAAACTATTTTGATAAGGATTGCTGGAACAGAAATCCTTATTCCGGGGTTAGGCAAACAAAAAAGCCTCCCGATAATTATCGGGAAGCTTTTGTTATCATCCATCCTTGTTATGTGTCCAATCAGCCGTTTAATATTTTAGAGCCAAGCAGATAGTTCTTACCTGGATGATAAATGAAAAGACAGGTTCTGTTTTTTATTGTATTAATAATGATTTTGCTTTCCTTTTGGGGAAGAATGGTAAACGAAATGGACAGCAGGGACGTGGATATAGGAATAATGAGGTTTCTCACTCAGGTACGGTTTTACTGGATTTAAAACGAAATGCGTTGCCAAGATATTATTCACTTACAGAAAATGCAAGTAATAAAACCTTGTTTTGTAATTCTTTGCGAAGAAATACGCAGCAGCTTGTAAAAACAATACGGGAAAAATTACGAAGAATAAAAATTGTGCCTGTAATCAATTTTCCAATATTCGGTTTATGTCCCTATGTTTTACGACGAATTCATTGGAATAAATTTTCAACAGCAGCATAAATAAAGAAATAAGCAGCGGGCCAAAGATCAAACCAATAAAACCAAACAAGTTTAATCCAATGATGACGCCAAATACGGTAGTCAACGGGTGAACGTTGCCGATCTTTTTCAGGAACGTAAAACGCAACACATTATCCACGGTGCCTATAACACCAAAACCGTATACAATCATCGCCACTCCCTGCCAGCCATGGTCGTTGGCAAAAAAGATAATGGCCAGCGGTATATAGGCAAGGGCGGCGCCAATTATCGGTAACATACCCGCAATGCAGGTAACGCCAAACCAAAAGAAAGGCTGATCTACGCCAATCACCAGGTAACCAACCAATCCAACCAACCCCTGTGCAAAAGCTATAACCGGGATCCCGATGGCATTGGAGATAACCATCTTGTTTACTTCTTTACCGAGGCGGTGAACATTTTCATCCCGTAAAGGAACATATTCATACAATGCGTTTTCCATCTTGCGTCCATTCACCAGCATAAAATACAGGATGAAATACATGAAGAAAATAGTAGTAACCGTATTGAATGTAGCGCCGAGAATTTTTGGCAGGCTTTGGGCAATGGCATTACCCAGTTTATTGATATTATCATCACTGAGAATAGTGATATTAAATCGTTGCTCTGTATTATGTGCTACTTTTTTTAATGCGTCAATTAATTCAGATGAATGTTGCACTGCATAACTAACCTTCGACGAAAGCATATTGGCCAGTAACCCTACCGGTAACAAAATAACAATTATGGAAACTAACATTAAAAGAAGAGCGGTCAGTCCTTTCCACCATTTTTTCTTTTCTGTCAGGTAAAACATGAGGCGGTGCATGAGTATGTATAATGTAATAGCGCCGAGTACAGCGGGCAAAAAAGAACGCAACTGAAAAAAAAGTAAAATACCCAGCAAAAGAATGACAGCAATAAAAAAGAATTGCCGGATGCGGTTTTGGTCTATAACATTACTCATAGCAAAAGTATAAGACGCTAAAATTAAAGAATAAAGGCCGTTTAGCGGGACGGCCCTTATCCATTGAAATTATATTTTCACTTCCTTCCATTTCCCCTTCTTAAAAATGACCCAGGCCGCAATGGCAATAACTGTTTCAGCCACCGGTATCGAGATAAAGGCGCCGGTAGGGCCCATATTAAAACCTTTTACCAGCAACCAGGCAAATGGTATCTGGAAAAACCAGAAGCCAAAAAGATTGATAAGTGTTGGTGTCCGGGTGTCGCCTGCGCCATTCAGGGCCTGCATCATCACCATGCCGATACCATAAAAAATATAACCGGCGCCAATGATGCGCAATGACATGGTGCCTACGCTTTGTACTGCGGGGTCTTTGGTAAAAAAGTGAATGATCGGAGAAGCAAACAATACAAAGAGTAACATCACTCCGCTCATAAAAATGGCATTGTATTTTGCGGTAAGCAAAACACTTTGTGCTGCACGGTCCGGCCTTTTTGCACCGAGATTCTGTCCAACCAATGTTGCCGCTGCATTACTAAGTCCCCATGCAGGTAAAATAAAAAACACCACATTGCGGATGGCTACCTGGTAACCGGCAGATGCTGCTGTTCCTCCCGATTCGGCAACCAATCTTGCCAAAACGATCCAGCTTCCTGATGCTATCAGAAATTGAAATGTGGCCGGCCACGCCACGCCAATCAGTGTTTGCATCAACGGGAAATCAATTTTAAAATGCTCCCTGCCTAAACTGATATTACTCTTTCCCTTAAACAAATGATATAACTGGTAGCAAACGCCGATACTTCTGCCAATGGTTGTGGCAATAGCTGCTCCCTTTAATCCGAAACCAGCAAATGGACCGATGCCATAAATAAATAAAGGACAAAGAATGATATTCATTAAACTGGCGAGCCAAAGGCTGCGCATGGCAATAGCGGCATTACCGGCGCCCCGGAAAATACCGTTGATGAGAAACAATAAAATGATGGCCACACTGCCGCCCAGCATAATGCGGGTAAATATGGCGCCCTCTTTAACTACATCGGGCCTTGCCCCCATAATCTTTAAAATATCCGGAGCAAAAATGATCCCGGCAATGCTGATAACAATTGTTGCCAGCAACGATAAGATAAGTGATTGCATTCCGGCATGGGCAGCGGCATCATTATTTTTTTCTCCTACACGCCGGGCCACCATAGCTGTGGCCGCCGTGCTTAGTCCAATGCCGATGGAATAAACAATAGTGATTACAGATTCAGTTAATCCCACAGTAGCTATGGCATTTTCGCCCAGCTTGCCTACAAAAAACATATCCACTACGGCAAACACAGATTCCAGGCTCAGCTCCAGGATCATGGGAATAGCCAGCAACACAATCGCTACCCGTATGCTGCCATCCGTATAGTCGTGTTCACCGCCACGAATGGATTGTTTCAGTAATGAAAAAAAATAAGACAGTTTGTTTTTATGTACAGTTTGATTCTGCATGATTGAAAACCTTTTGAAAGTAAGTAAAAATGATTCTTCGACAAGCTCGGGACGACAACAATGTTATTGCTGTTTGATAAACGGCCAGAAAAATTCAGGTTCTTAAAAAATGGGGATGAACCTTAGGAGATTTTCATATTCAAAAATTAAACGGGGGCAAAGATAAAATAAAAATGCTAACCGGCAAGTTGCAGGGCCGACAGATATTGATGAATGTACTTATCCTTTTGTTTACGGCGATATTGCATGATGAACCTCGGATGGGGCAATGGAACGATCTCTTTAAAAAAATGTTGCTGGTTGTTCAAAGCAGAAAAAAATTTCAGGTTTTTATCGCCGCCAATGCAAAAAGCTTTATCGGTTTTAAATCCGGATGAAATTTGCCGGCTGATGCTTTCAACAATAAAAGGAGTCACCGCATTAAGCAGCCCTTTATCATCATAATAATTCAGATTCTTTCCTGTCCCCCTCCTTTGGAGGGGGTTGGGGAAGGTCGTAAAGCCCAATGGACTGACAGCCCCGATAAAATAATCGCTGTAAAATTTTGTTACGCCGCCATACGCATGAATCACTTCATAAATAAACTCAGCCGACAATTCTGATTGGCTGGCTTTAAAAGGATGGTCAATACCGCAATATTCTTTCAGTTGTTTGGGCGCAGTAAAGTTGATGCCGGTAGTGCCAGCGCCGAACCGGCCGGGGTTGATGCCAAAGATTAAATGTCTTGGATGATTGTCATTATAAAATTTTTTGAAGAATTTTTTTACCACTTTCATCACTTCCGGGTTTTGCTGGGGAAATAATACTTCAATGCCTTTGGGTAGGTTCTTGGGTGGCTGCAGGGTTTGGAAGAAATGAATGAGTTTATCAGCAAGAGTTTGCATATAAGTAAAAAAATAAAAAGAGCCCCGACAATAGCGTCAGGGCCTGCTCCTGCTGCTGGACTTGAACCAGCGACCCTCTGATTAACAGTCAGATGCTCTAACCAACTGAGCTAAGCAGGAGTGTGTTTTTGGGCTGCAAAAATAGGCATATTCATCTTTACACAAAAGCCTCATTTAAGATTTCACCTGCTAAAAAGCAAATCAATTTATAACTATCTCGTAAAGCAGGCCTCCCGAAAAAATTGCATACAGTTTGCCGGAATCGGCAAATACCAACCTGGCCTCCTTGAATTGCGTATCGTCCAATTGTTTTCTTATTCCGGTGCTAAGGTCGGTTTCAAACAGCGAAGAGGGTGTTTCAACAGTATAGAGCTTATTGCCGATCACATCACCGTCCCTTGTGAATTTCCAGGCTTTATTGGGGCCGATCTTATTCCATTTTCCCGAATTCATATCTATGCGGTATAACGTGCCACCGATCAAAGTGTGCAGGGTCGTATCTGTTTTGCTATAATTACCCAACGTATAAAAATCGGATTCACCGATCTGTTTTTTTACCCGGTCATTCATCGTGGGGTGATAATACAATGCGCCATTCTCCGTAGTATAAAATTTATTTCCCACAACCAGCACCCTGTTAATATTGTTCCATGTTCCGATAGGCGACACGATAGTCCACTCGCCTGAATAAATATCTATCCTGTTCATACTGCCATCGTCCTCCATGCAATAAAGCTGTGCATTTACTACAAATAAGAAGCGGGTGTGTTTATAAGTTACTTTTCCTAACCTCGTATGCATCCCGGTAACCAGATCGGTTTTGTACAAGGCACCTGTGTTTTCGATCGTATAAAGATTGTGGTTAAACCACTCGACATATATATCACTGAACAAAACGGTTTCTTTGCCGATCTGTTTAAGTGTAACAGTTTGTGTATTTCCCCTGCCCGGCAATAACGTCAGTGAAAGCAGAAGAACAATTATCTTATGTTTCACGGTTGAAAAATTTGTATGAATGTAAATCATTTCGGCCAGCCAAACAGACCACTTCTTTCTTCCAGGCCCACATAAACACCATCTACCCGCAATTCCACCGGCCAGTTCTTTAAATAATATCCTTCACCACTTATATTGCGGCCATTCTGCATATTGTATTTATAACGGTGCTGCGGACAAACTACATTACCTAAGGCATCAATATAGCCATCGGCTAAAATACCGCCGGCATGCGGGC
>JAHEZF010000246.1 GCA_023251215.1 Sphingobacteriales bacterium
ACTTTCGAAGCAGCATTTCCGCTGACAGCCGATCCGGTGCCTTTGGGTTTGCAGCTTCCGATTAAAACAGAACCAACTACCAGTAAGCAGACATATAACATAATTTTTTTAAGAAAGTAGTTCATAAAATTTATTTATTGTTAAGGAATAATTCCTGAGTTTGTAGTTGGTTCTGTTTTTATATTTTATTTTTCGCCATCATTGCTGCGCTGAAATTCCAGAACTCTCCGGGCATCATCTATCATCAGATTTTGATTGGGCATCCGCACCATACATAATTCAAGTAATTTTCGTGCTTCAGGATCATTGTCAAGCATCATGTCCGTATTAGTGATCATATTCATTATCCATACCGGTGTTCTTCTTTGAGTAACACCTTTCCAACCGGGTCCGACTAATTTCTCTTCAGTAAGTTTGTGGCATGACTGGCATTTTAATTCATAAATTCTTTGACCTTTTTCTACCCAATCCTTGTTCAATGGGTGAGTGATCTGCACATCAGCTTCTTTAATTTCAACCCCATGTGTTTCCGGTTTATCCCTGGTGAGCTCCTGTATGTCAACAGTCTTTTCATCTTTTTTTACACCTTCCTTACAGGCCAAGGTAAAGAGACAGCCAGTAACAAGAGTGATTACAAGTAGCTTAGAAGTTTTCATGTTTAAAATTTTTATGAATGATTAAAAGACATCCGCATCTTTTATGGCCCAAAAGTAGATGGGAGTTGAGCAGGTGGTAATGATATGAGTCAGAAAATGAGATGATATTGGTCATGTTACGTTGTAAAACTCAAGAATAGTTTTGCCACCTGTTAATTATATACCGGCATGTTTTTTTCCAAATCTTTTGGCTACGCTTTGCGGGGGATTTTATATATCGCTTTGTTGCAGGATGAACAAAGAAAAATACAAATTGATGAGATTGCACAAAAATTGTCAGTCCCCAGGCATTTTCTCGGAAAAATCATGCAGGGAGTAGTAAAGGCGGGATTACTACAATCCACCAAAGGCCCTTATGGCGGGTTCAGCATGAATGAAACAACTTTAACAACACCCTTGATAAAACTGGTAGAAATTACCGACGGCTTAGACCAGTTTAATATTTGTGTACTGCAGTTGCGCAATTGTAATGCTGTTAATCCCTGCCCGCTGCACCAGGAAATGGAAGGGATAAAAACAAAATTGTTACTTATGTTTAATCAAACCACCATCGTTGATCTTTTGAATGATAACAAGAAGGTATTTATTAAAAGCCTGGCAACTCAATAACTTTTATTAGGGGTATTAATGACGAAAATCATTCTTTTTTTCTATTCAGGGGGTTAATATTGGTTTTACATTTTATTCAAGCTGTCACAATTGGTATATGCAGACGTATAAGATTGACTCATCATCCTCTGTTACCGATATCGTTACCCATGATTACCGGACAGCAAATGTTTTTCGTAAATATGATATAGATTTTTGTTACGGTGGCAAGAGGCCACTTGATGATGCTTGTAAAGCAAAGGGGCTGGATACTGAAGAAGTAGTAAAAGAACTGAGACGATCAATGAGGCATACAATATATCAGATGCCGTTGGATTTTGATGAGTGGAATATTGATTTTCTTGCTGACTATATTCTCAATATTCACCACCGTTACCTGGACAAGGCATTACCTGATGCAAATGAATATGTGAAACGGTTTCTGAATGGCGACAGGAAAAAATTTCCCGGGCTGGGTGAACTTGAAAAGATCATGCAAAGAATGATGAAGGAAATCCCTCCTCATATGAGAAAAGAAGAGGAGATCATTTTTCCCTATATCAAACAAATCAACCATGCCTGGCGCCACCGTGAATCCTATGCCAGCTTGCTGATACGAACCCTTCGTAAGCCGGTGGAAGAAGTAATGCATGGCGAACATGAAACTGTGGGTAAGCAACTGCACAGGATCCGGGAAATTACCGGTAATTACACAATTCCTTCCAAGGCCTGCATCACTCACCAGATAACATTTGCAAAACTCAATGAACTGGACAAAGACCTGGTGCAGCATATTCATCTTGAGAATAATATTCTTTTTCCTAAGGCAATTGCCATGGAGAAAGAATTATTGCAAAACCAGGATTAAAGTCCCCTCTTTTTTTTGCAGAAACACTGAGATCAGCCCACACCCTGATGTAAATCATTAAATATTCTTTTCTTTTAAAATAGTTTTATTAGAAACAAAGTGATTATGACTACTAGAACCGGTAAACAAATTGTGTTTACTACAGACCTTAACTGGATAGGAGGAGACATGGGAATTGTAAGCTCCCAATCAATCAAACAATCTATCCATGTTACCACAGCTCCGGAATTTGGCGGAGAAGAAGGCGAGTGGAGCCCCGAGTATTTATTCCTCAGCTCACTTACCAGTTGCTTTATGAGCACCTACATGGTGTTTGTAAAAAAATTAAAGTTTGAAATTTCTCATTTTGAATGTACCGCTACCGGGCAGGCAGAGGTTGTAGATGGTAAATATAAATTCACCTATGTCCATTTATATCCGAAAATACTTATTGCGTGTGAATCAGAAATGGAGCAGGCACAACTGGCTTTGGAAAAGACCCAAAAATATTGCCTGATCTCCAATTCAATGAATGCCGTTATTATCTATCATCCTGAAGTGATGATTGCACGGCCTGCGCCGGAAAGCACAGAGACAAGTGGAGGCACTTTACATAAATCTCTGCCAGGCATGTCAAAACAGGCAGACAAGAAAAGTAAATTGATTTTATAACCTGCCTGGCCATCGGCAATTACTAACGTATCAATACAGAAACAGGATACTACTATTTTCTTTTTTTATTATTGCCGGACAGATAGCCACTCCTTTTCCTGCTTGCTTACTATATTTACCACGGAATAATTAAAAAGTATGTTTGATCAGGCACATATGGCCTCGCTTTTTGAGAATGCTACTGAGGGCATCCTGCTTACCGACTCACAAGGATTCATTGTACTTGCCAATCCGTCGGCGCAGGAGATGTTTGGTTATACAGAAAATGAAATGAAGGGAAACAGAATTGAAATACTATTGCCAAAAGACATAAAGAAAATGCATGTTGGTTTACGGGAAGGATTTTATAAACATCCGCAGAACCGGAACATGGGTTCGGGCAGGGACCTGTATGCCTGTAAAAAAAGCGGAGTTATTTTCCCTGTGGAAGTAAGCTTAAGCCATTACCTGAAGGGCAACGAAATGTTTGTTATTGCTTTTGTTGTAGATATTACTCAAAGGAAGGAGATCGAACAAAACCTTATTAAAAAACAACAAGAACTTGAAAAAGTGACCAACGAAATTCGTAAGCTGAACACGGAGCTGGAATTAAAAGTAGATGAACGTACTCATATCCTCAAGGAAGCATTGGAAAAACTTGAGCAGTCGCAAAATGAACTAAGTGAAGCATTGGATAAAGAACGACAGTTAAATGAGATCAAAAGCCGTTTTGTTTC
>JAHEZF010000247.1 GCA_023251215.1 Sphingobacteriales bacterium
TAGGTGCATTCCCTGTTGCAATTATGACAGGCAGTGTAGCATCACCAGGAGTTGTATTTGGAAATACAACTGATGACCCAAGGGTGAAATATATAATGCGCCCATCACCTGATGGCGCCTACCGGGGTATCACTGCTGCTCAATATGCAGACAACGCATCAACACCAACTGACAAACGGGTTCCAAGTTTTTGGGGAAGGATCGGTGAGACCTCTGCTCCATCGCTTGGAGTGGATACAGGGGCAAGAACTTTTTTCAGGAATGACAGCAAGTTTCCTATAATGACTTATAGTGAAATGCAGTTTTTAAGAGCAGAAGCATTTTTCCTGAAAGGTGATGTTGCGAACGCAAGACAGGCTTACATAAATGGTATTGATGGGCACTTTGAAATGCTGAATACACATTTCTATGGTTATTTAAATGCAGCGGGTTCTAACTCACCAACTGCCATGACAAAAGTTACAATATCTGCAGCTGATAAGACAGCATACTTAAATAATCCTGCCTTTGTGCCTTTGGCGGCAAATCTTACATTAAAACACATTATGTGTCAAAAATACCTGGCGCTATGGGGATGGGGATTTGTAGAAAATTGGGTGGACATGCGACGATATGCTTATGATGAAATAAATATTTATCCGGGATATAAACGATTAGATATTGTAAGTCTTTACCCGGATAATGGAGGAAAGCTTGCTGAAAGAATAAGACCAAGATACAATTCAGAATATCTCTGGAATATTGATGCGCTGACTGCAGTTGGCGGATTTGACCCCGATTATCATACAAAAAAGGTATGGTTTACTAAACCCTAAACTTGATCAGCACAATGAAAAAAATAATTAACCCCATACTGATTTTTGCAATTACCATTTGCAGCATGGCAGGTTGCGATAAAAATGTGAACCTGATTGACGAAAACAACAAATGGGTCTATCTTGATTCATCAAACTCAGCAAACATTAAAGTGATGCAGGTGTTTGCAGGTAACACCCCGCAGGTGCCTACTGCGCCGAACGCAACAACAGGGCCACAGGTTTTTATTTATGCCAATGGGAAAAAGCTAAATGGAACTGTATTAAGTTATGGTGGAGTATTCCCCATTTCTAATGTATATTCAAATATTCCGGCAGGCACCACGAAGTTTGAGATCATAAATGGAAGAATGAATTTAAGTGTAGTGCCTAATGTACCCTCTTACATGGCCGGTGATACGCTTGCGACTGTTACCACTAATCTTGAAAAAGGAAAATATTACAGCCTTTATATTGGCGACTCCGTGCCCACTGTTCGTGTTACTGCAAAAGAAGATGTTCTTGCTGCGCCAGAATATCAAATGTATAAAATACGGGCTGCAAATTTCCTGATGAATCCGTTTGATACATTAACGCTTTTCAGTGCCAGGCAAAATGCGGAGATCATAAGTAACATCACTCATAAAAATGTGAGCGACTGGGTGCAATTACCATTGCCCATTGTTGCTGATACATTAATATTCCGGAAAAAAGGAACGACAACTGCGTATATACAGTTCAATACTTTTTCGCCGGTAGGTTTAAGGATGTACACACTAATGGCCCGCGGAAAAACAGGGGTTACGGCTAAAACTCCCGCCACGCAATTGATTACAAACCGCTAATTAAAATATTTATGAAAATAAAAAAGAAAAGTCTTTTTCACATTAGTTTGACCGCCATTATTCTTTTTACAGGTCAGGGTTGTATAAAGAAAGATCCGCCGAGTAAAATAACCCAGGTGCTTTTAGTTCCCCTATCGCCAAATGCCACTGCGGTTGATTTTTCGGTTAACAGCACATTGTTTGCAACAACTGTTGGTTATTCAACCGCGACAGGAACGGTCAGGTACACACTTCCCTACTACACTTTAGAACCAAAAACAGCAAGCATCATTGCTTATAATTTCACAGGCACTACCAATGCACTTGCCTCCGCAACTAAAGATCTGGGCGATGAAAAAGTGTATTCATCTTTCTTAATTGATTCTGCCAGCAAAGCAAAAGTGGTTGTAGTAAATGATGACCTTACCGATCCAACACCGGGTAAGGTGAAGATCAGGTTTTTACATTTCTCTCCTAACACTGTTCCGCTAGATGTTTCCATACAGGGCGGCACCGGAAAATTATATACCAACAGGGCCTTTAATGACCAGGTAACAAATACTGACTTTGAGAAATTTATTGAGATAGATGCAGGAACCTATACTTTCCTATTTACAAATAGTTCTACCGGGGCAACTGTGTATACCACCTCCTCGCAGGTGTTATTATCGGACAGAATTTATACACTCGCAGCAAGAGGTTTTACAGGAGGAACCGGATCGCTGGCGATTGGTGCATGGATTTATCCAAATAAACCATAATGATAAAAGCAAACTGATTTGGGTAGCTGCTTACAAGATAAGCAGCTATTTTTTTTATCCAAAAAACAAGTAAGCAAGAAGTATTGAAGTAATGATGCCCACAAAATCTGCGAGCAACATTGCGCCAACTGCATATCGTGTATTCTTTACAGCAACGGCCCCAAAATAGACTGCAATTACATAAAAAGTAGTATCGGATGATCCCTGCAAAATACAAGCAAGTCTGCCGGGAAATGAATCAGCACCATAAGCATTCATTGTATCGATCATCATTCCCCTGGCGCCGCTGCCACTTAAAGGCTTTATTAATGCGGTCGGTAAACCATCAACAAATTTTGTATCAGTTCCTAATGCAGCAAATAAATTCTTCATTCCATCAATTATCAATTCAAATACGCCGCTGTTGCGAAGCAAACTTATCGCTACCAATAACCCAACTAAATAAGGAATGATCCTGACAGCAGTTTCAAATCCTCCTTTAGCTCCTTCAATAAATGCTTCAAAGATGTTTATTCTTTTATATATACCGCCAAGTATGATCAAAAATAAAATGGCAAGCAATATTCCATTTCCTAATACCCCTGAAACAATTTGTAAACGATCAGTACTTAATGATGTGAGATACCATACCAATGCTGCAATGATTGCAGAAATACCGCCAACCCATGCAAGAATAACGGGCTGAAAAATATTTATTTTTTGTTTTATTGAAACAATGAACATGGCAGCCATAGTAGCAACGAAGGTTGCTATCATGGAAGGAACAAAAATATCTGTTGGATTTACTGCCGGAGGTTTGATGGCAGCCCGTGCAGCAATAATGGCGACAGGGATCAATGTTAAGCCTGCCGCATGTAAACATAAAAACATGACTTGTGCATTAGATGCCCTGTTTTTATCAGGATTTAATTCCTGCAAACTTTCCATTGCTTTTATACCAAATGGCGTTGCCGCATTATCAAGTCCAAGCATGTTAGCGGAAAAATTCATCATCATGTGTCCCATTGATGGATGACCTTTTGGTATATCGGGAAAAATTTTTGAAAAGAATGGCCCAATGATCCTTGATAAAAACCGGATTCCTCCCGCCCTTTCAGCA
>JAHEZF010000248.1 GCA_023251215.1 Sphingobacteriales bacterium
AAAAGAAAAGTGGATTGAGGCCATTAAAACAGATAGTCTTACCTGGAGCCATGTCAGCGACCTGCAGTTCTGGAACAATGCAGCCGCTAAATTATATCATATACAAGGCATTCCTCAAAACCTGCTGCTTGATCCTGACGGAAAGATCATTGCTAAAAACCTGCGGGGCTCGGCCCTTCAGGCAAAATTGTGCGAGATATTTGGTTGTAATTAATTACGAGGAATGTTTGTTTATTCTTCAATTCCCATCAGTTTGCTGATGTCTTTCCAGTTTTTCTTTCGCTGCTGTTCATAATCGTCCTTTTCCTGCCTGTTATTGTTTTTTATATAGTCCTGGAAAAACTGTACCTGTCTCTTTAATCCTTTCAGGATATCAATAGCTGAAACCGAATAATCCTGATCAGCTTTGTCTTTCAGGGCTCCATCATTTTTCAGATCGGTCAGTACCTTAAGCAGGTTATCAGCTAATTTTTTCTGTGCATCCAGCAGATCATTTACTGTTTGTACATCATATGCATCATGTGCATAGCCATCGGCAATGCCTCCAATAACGCCATAAGTGTTGTACAAAGTCGCTGCGGAAAAACTGCCAAAAGCTGACAATAACTTGTCTTCTCTTTGTTCACATGTTTGGGAAAAAACATTGAAAGATCCTGTCACTAAACAAAAGGCAATAAACAATTTTTTCATGATTGAATATTTGTGACAAAGTACGGCAAAATAAAAAATCTGAAGCCAGAACCAAAACTTCCGGCTTCAGACTTCAGACCTCAGACTTCCGACCTCTTACCTCTGATCTCAGTCATCAGTTCACATCTTTTCCATCTTTTAGTTTCTGGATAGCTGTTTCCACAACTGACTTGTTTTGTTGATTAGGCGCAAGTGGCAATGCCTGTTGTGCATATTTCAATGCTGTCGGGTAATCCCCGTTAGCTGAATAACCTCTCATCAACCCCATCAGTGTGGTGTATTGATCCGGATTTTTATCGTAATTCATTTTAAAAACTTCAAGAGCTTCTTTGTTTTTCTTTTGTGTCAGCAATGACCGGCCATACTGATGTATCTCCTGCATGCTGGCAACGGGCAATGCTTTTTTCATGATGGCTGCCGCCTCATCGCTTTTACCGAGTTTCTCCAATATACCGGCTTTGGTGCTCCATACCTGGAAATTCTTGTCACCACCAAAACTTACGGCCGAATCTGTCCAAAGCGATGCTTCCTGCAGGTTGGTATTATTATCCAAACACCATCTGGCTGCCTGGTTCCAGCCTTCCCAGACAAACCCTTTTTCAGATCTTAATTCCCTGCGGAAAGATTCCACCTGGTCTTTCAGGTAATCTGTTTCTATTTTAAATGGTATCATCAGTTTTTCCCATTGCAGGCCCACTGTAGCTGCGTTTTGTGTCTCATTCATGAATTCATATTTCAGCCATTCCACACTTTTGTCCAGCGCTACCGGTTTTACTTTCACTCTCAACGCATCTTCCTTGTCGTTGTAAAAAAAATGACCCCACGAAGTGGAGTTCCTGGAAAAAATAAGTGTGCATTCATTCGGGTCATACGCTACAAAAAAACCATAACGGCCTGCTGCCAGAGGTTGCCCTTCAATTTTTACATCGTTAGAAAATTCGATCGTTGTATTTTCATTTGCTCCGGCACGCCAGGGTGCAGCTTTACTACTGCCAAAACCAGGATCGGTAAAACCAACTGGTATAAGTTGTCCCCATATCTTTCCTTCCCGGTTATTTACATGCGGACGATCGTAATGAATGGCAACATCCGTTATCCCGATGCGTTCGCTTACAGATGCTTTTTTATTGCCGCCGCTGGGCAGGCTGGTAAGTTGGGAAAAAGCAGTAGTGGTAATGGCTGTTAGTAGCAATGAACATAAAATTATTTTTTTCATAAAAGTTGTTTTGAGATGATAAGCTACAGAACCTCCGCCGGAAGGCTCGTAATAATATGATTAATGAAAAAGATAAGTGATGAACGGAAATTAAAGCTGTTCTGTCTTTTTCTTTTATAATTTCTTCTGCAAGAAACCCATTGTTTAGTTAACTGTTATTGTTTTACAAATTTACTTGTCACCGGTCCGCAATTGGACTGACAACTAACCTTCAGCAGGTAGGTTCCGTTTACCAGGCTTGTTATATCAACAGGGATAGTGTTAGAGCCGGTTTCTACGATCGCATTTTTTTGTTTCACCAGCGTTCCGTTCATATCCAGCATTTGAATTATAATCTCATCATGGTTTGGGGCATCAATGATTATATTCATTTCGGTTCTTGCAGGGTTGGGGAACAGGCCGCCAATTGTTAATACAGAAGGTTTGATTCCTTTTATCAATACAACTGTGCTTATTTTTTCACGGCCATCCAGATCAACCTGCCGCAAGCGGTAATATTGCCTGTTGCCCGAAAAATTATTATCAGTAAATGTATAATTCAAAGAAACGTTGCTGTTACCAGATGGGGCCAGTGAATTTACAAAGCCGATTGGAGAATAGTTTACTCCATCAGTTGAACGTTCGGGCTGAAATCCCCGGTTATTCTGCTCCGAAACGGTTGACCATTTCAAAATATTATGATTGCTTTCCCGGTAGCCGCTGAAAGTAAAAAGAGAAACGGGCAGTGGTGTTGAGACACTAGCTAAGACAACTACATTATCAAGTGCCCAGTAATATCCAAATTCAGCATAATATCGGAATCGGATATAAACTGAAGCGATATTACCATAAGCATTCAGATTTACAATTCTATGGGCGAATGCATTAGCAGCACCAATACTATCTTCCGGAGCGGCATATATTTTATTGACTGTGGTCCAGGTTGTCCCGTTTGTAGAAACTTCTACATATCCTGTATCTACCTGGTATTCCCGGAAATGATGGTAAAACTGAAGTGATGCAAATGAATATCCAATTGTACTAAACGAAGGTGATTGTAATATTGTTTCAGTAATATCTCCTAACTGCGCATCGCTATTAGATAAATAAAACTGAGAATTATCATTACTATGAAATGTTACGTCAATAAAAGGTACATCTACATAATGATACCCATCAGGTCTTAGCGTCCAGTCTGCTGCCGCCGGGTTTCCACCCGTTGAATTATTGATTTTTATCCAGCCTGCCGGTGTGCCGGCACCATTAAAGGTTTCTGATAAAATGGTCACCTGTCCCTGTCCCAAACTCCTTATACTGAAAAAGAGTATTATCAGAAAAAAATAAATCTTTCTCATACACAAATAGGTTTGGTTAAATACCTGTCTTTATAAAGTTGTTCAAAGGATAAAACAGGTTTTTGCGAAGGATAATGAAGAGTGGATAAAGATAGGAATTAATTTCAGCTACAATATAATTTTGCCGGATTTATAACGATTGCGGGCCTTTTGGGCTGATAAGGCTATGTTTTGGGGTCTTTTCCGGTGCAGGGCTGGGTATTGACGGCTACTAAATCTTTC
>JAHEZF010000249.1 GCA_023251215.1 Sphingobacteriales bacterium
GTCACCTTTTCTGAATTTATAGCCAAACCATTTATTCCGCAAGCCCGCATTCGCCGGTGAAGGACTGGGATCCTTTACTTTATAGGAGTAATCAAATCGCAGCACAAAAAAATCGAAATCAATCCGCAAACCTGCTCCTGCGCCAACTGCTATATCTTTTCCAAGACGGTTGAAGTTAAAAACTTCTTCAGTCGGGCCGGCTTTATTTTTTAGCAGCCACACATTGCCCATATCGGTAAATAATGCCCCATTTACTTTTACACCAGAAATAACTTTGATCGGGAAACGATATTCCAGGTTGGCTTCTAATTGTACATCACCGTAGCGTTCCGGCACAGCATTGACGCCATTAAATTCTTTGATGGCTGAACCGGGACCCAGCTTTCTCAGCGCCCAAGCCCGCATGCTGTTGGGGCCGCCGCTAAAATATTGTTTAAAAAAGGGAAGTGCATTTTTTTTCTGTGGGCTTACTGTTGAACTCAGTTCAAAGCCGGCGCCACCGAACACACGAAATGCAAGAGCTGATTTCCTGTACTGTTTCTTCCAGGTAAACTCTGCATCTAATTTCACAAAGCGGTACAAATTGCTGTCAAGAAATTTACTATTTTTTATAAACCCTGTAAGCAGACCCGATTCTTCAACGTTAGCCCGGAAAACATTTACATTTTTATTATGTCCCCCCGTGACTGCTAAACTGGTAATGATGGAAGAAATAAATCCATCGGTAAAAATATTTTTTAAAGAAGGGGTACTGTCAATAAGGTCTTTTAATTTTTGTCTTTTTTTCAGGTAGGAATATTCAATGTTGGGAATACGGATCGTCATCAGTTTTTTATTCCATTGAAATTCATAACCCCATGAACCATTTACAGTACTTAGATTATAAAGATCCTGTCTTTCGGTATTGGCCGCATTAAATGAAAGAAATGTTCTGAAGTTCTCCCTGATCCTGGCGGGTATCCATTTGCTGTTAGGTATTGCCCTGGGGATATTAAAATTTTGGCTTACGCTGAACTGTTTTGTCTGCAAAAGGCTGCTGTCGCCTATCTCCACCCCAAAACGGATACTGGAATTTGATTGTATAGCAGCTTTTGCAAAATTCCGGTTTTGCAATCCAACATTTATTCCTATTCCAAAAAGGTTTCCGGACACGGCACTCTGGTTGCTGCTTCCTTCAAGGTTGGTGCTAAAAGAATATTTTTGGGCAGGCGTTAAGCGGATATTAAAATCAACTGTATCCCCATTTTTCCGGGGAATCTGTTCAAGGTTCACTAATCGCCATGAACCAAGTGAATTGAAACGGTTGACGGTTTTAAAATATTTTTGTTGTTCATATACATCGCCACGATGTAAGTAAACATTCTGAGGAAGGATCTTTGGTTTGAAGATATTCCTGTACCAGATCACTTTTATCCCATTTACTTTTGTTTCTTTCCGGGTGTAGCTTGAATCGGGGGGGAAATCAGGATATATAGTTATGTCGCCGACAAAATATTTTTTCAATTTACTGCTGTCGAAACCGGGCCTTAACCTTATTTCGAGGTTGGCTTTAGGATTATCCCTGCTTTTCCTTAATGAATCAAGCAGTGCGATTTGTTCAAACGGGTCTAAGGATGGATTTAATACGGCAAGATTTAATGTATCCCATAGACCGATCAGTTCATCGCGGCTAAACCGGAGATAACCATGGTTCCTGTAAAGGTCAACCAACCTGTCTAATTCTGCCGAAATAACAGCTTTGGCAAATGGTTCGCCTTTTTTCAAATAAGATTTGCTCCGGCTGGCTACAGTAAGATTTTGTAAATCCTGCTGCTTAATGTTGAAGCCGATGGAATCAAGTGTAACTACTTTTCCCGCTGTTACATTAAAATTAACTGTAGTGCGATGCTGATCTTTGTTAACGACCTTCAGGGTAGTGTCATAAGTGATGGTATCCCTGAAGTAACCTGATGAATTCAGCAATGCCTTCATGAAAACAACAGACTTATCGGCATTTGAACTGTCATAAACCGGGGGGGCTTTCATTACACTCCAGAAAATCTTGGAAACTGACCTTGACCTCATGCTGTCATCCAACTGGCCTTTTAGCCTCGAAATAAGTTCAGAACGGTTAGTGTTTGAAAAGTTGCCTTTAAGGTTGATATTTGTTTGGAAAACAAATGGCTTATTGGGTTGGTAGTTTTTAACAATAACGGGAACCTTGCACGAAAACAAAACAATAATAAAAAGCCCGGCAATAACTGTGTTCAGAGACTGTAGGTGAAAGAGTGGCTTGCCTTGCAACATAAAATAAAAGGGAAATATGCTTTCTAAAGCGAAGGTCAAATATATTCAAACTTTAGGCCAGAAAAAATTCAGGGACCAGGAAAAACTGTTTATTGCCGAAGGCCCAAAGCTGGTAAAAGAATTGCTTGAAACAAATGCTGTGCAGGTAACGCAGGTTTATGCACTGAAAGAATGGATTATTGAAAACGGAAAGTTGCCGGGCAAAACCGAAACGATTGAAATAACGGAAGCGGATTTAGAAAGAATATCCCAGCTTACCACACCCAATAAAGTAATAGCGATTGTCAGGCAGTTTGATACAGATAATAGACTACTGACAAAAGGAAAGATCACATTGGCATTGGATACAATACAGGACCCCGGCAATTTTGGTTCTATCATTCGCACGGCTGACTGGTTTGGAGTGGAGCAGATTGTTTGCAGTAATGATTGCGCTGATCTATACAATCCCAAAGTAGTGCAATCAACCATGGGAAGCATTGCAAGGGTAAAAGTTTTATATGTTGATCTAAAAGAATGGCTAACTGCTCAAAAAGATATTCGCATTTATGCTACGGTGTTGGAAGGGCAGGATATTACCACGATGAAAAAACTTCATGAGGGCATTATCATTATCGGCAATGAATCCAAAGGTATCAGTGAGGAAATTTTGAAACTGGCAAATGTAAAAATTACAATCCCTAAAAAAGGAAAAGCTGAATCATTGAATGCTGCAGTGGCGGTGGGGGTGGTGTTGGGGTGGTTGGTATAATTACTTGCTTTACACATCTTCTTATTCTTGTTCCGAAAATTACAAAAGTTCAGATATAACCGGAACAACTGAAAGCTACCTGAAATGTATAGCCTTCACCGGTTGTATTTTTTTAACTAAAACTGATGGTATCATTAACACGAGGAAACAAATAGTTAATGTGCCAAGACAAATTGCTCCTACCTGCCACCATACAATTTTTACAGCGGCTGTGCTCATATAATATGCCTCTTCTTTTAGTTTAAGGAAACCGGTGGCTTGCTGAAGATAAAGAAGACTGAGGGCAAAAGCTGCCCCGATTATAATTCCCGTGATAGTGATAAGAGCAGAATGACGAAGAAATATTTTTTGTACGGTCCAGTCGGTGGCGCCAAGCGATTTTAAAATGCCGATCATCCGG